>CALMWA010000281.1 GCA_937873125.1 uncultured Actinomycetes bacterium
GTCGCCGCGCCGGGCGACTTTATCGAGGCCGTCATACCGTGGCTTCGGCGGGTTGTCCGCCTGACTGACCCACCAGACTACGAACCACCCTACTTCGCCCCCGACGTGCTCTCGCACGGCTGGTACGACGGCCTGGACCCCGCGCAGAACATCTTCATCCGGGCCGTGATAGACGCCTTGATCGCTTTGGCCCAGACTGAACGAGAGCGGTTCCGGACTGTCGCGGAACGCTTGGCGGCGATGCCGTACCAGACACCACAACAACTGCTGGCGCACGTCTACCGGGCGGTGCCCGAGGCGTATACCGAAGACGCCTTACGGTTCCTTCTCGGAGACAGACGGCGGTTGAACCTCGGCGACAATCAACAGTACGACAGCCGCAGGCTCATCTCAGCTGTCTACCCGTTACTTACTGAGGCCCAACGGACCGAGCTCGAGGCATACATCGTTTCTTGGAATCTCATCCTCCCGTACCGTAGCATTGAAGGGTTGCGGTGGCGTGGGTTGGAGCAACTGTATCTGCTACAGGCCATCCCTCCTGACTATCTGACCGCCCGTGGCGCCCGCTGCCTCGCCGAGCTAGAGCGCAAGTTTCCCGGTGCCAGGGCCAGGGAGGCCCCGCTCATTACGGAGGCCCGTGCCGTGGGGTCGCCCATCGACGAAGACGCCCACGCCAAGATGTCCGACGAAGCTTGGCTCCGAGCGATGAGTAAGTACCACGGCAATATCAGGCACAGAGACGTACACAAAGGGGGCGCGTATCAGCTAGCCGCCAGCCTTCAGCGTCGGGTCAAGGAAGAACCCGAACGGTTCTACGACCTCGCCATGCGCGCGCCGAAAGATGTAGATGATGAGTACGCTGGTGCTCTTATCAACAGCCTCGCGGAAGCCGACGCTCCGGCGGAGTGGTTGTTCGATGTAGTAGATCGTTTCGGCCGCGACCCTGCGCGCGACATCAAGAGAACCATCGCCTGGGCACTCGAGAAGCGCTGTGGTGAGGGTCTGAGCGGTGGCATGATGGAATGGCTCAAAGGCGTCGTCCGCGGGCCTATGGGCGACGACGAACGGAGAGTAGAGCGGGACGGCGATGATCCATCCGGCGTCTACCTCAACTCGGATCGCGGTGCCTCGATGAGAACCCTGATGCGAGCGCTCGACGGTCGAGGGAACGACGGAGATAGGGAGCTGATGTGGGCGCTGATCGAGCACGCTGCCGGCGACCCCTCGACGGCCCTGCGGGCGGGCGCCATCGAAGAACTGTTGTACCGCTTGCTCACCGAAGACCGGGATCGAGCCGTGGCACTGTTCGAGACGCTGATGGATAGCCACCCCGCCCTGCTCTGCGACCACGACGCCACGAGCTTCATGTACTACGGCTCCTACCAGCACTTCTCGCGGATGGAGCCGTTCGTTCGCGCCTTGATGAATCATGAAGACGAGAAGTGCGCGCAGAGGGGCGCCGAGCTCGCCTGCGTGGCCGCCATCTCGTCGGCCAATGCCTTGGGATCGGACGAAGCCCTTTCCACCGCTCGGGCGCTGGCGGAGAGCGCGGTAACTGGGCCGCCGGCCCTGCGGCGTGGCGCAGCAAAGATCTACGCGCGCAACATGGACTCCCGACAGTCGGATGCCTGCGCCCGAGAGCTGATCCGTCTCCTGGACGACGCAGACGATGAGGTTAGAAGATTGGTGGGCGGCGCGTTCGCGCACGCGCGCGGCGTCGGAGACCCGGGGACGCGCAGGTTCGTCGAGGAGTTTGCCGCTTCCCGCACCTTGGCCGAAGAAGAGGACGACTTCGCGGAGTATCTCTGGGAGTATGGACCGGACGATCCCCCCTGGGCGCTCTCGGTACTAGAGACCGCGCTGGACAATCTGCACCCGGCCGGGCCCATACGCCGAGGCGGCGAGCAGTTCGTGAGGCTCGTCCTTCGCATCTACACGGACCCCACCGCCGACGCTGCCACCAAGAGCCGCGCCATGGACGCTTTCGACAGGCTGATGGAACGCTACGCCTACGAAGCGCGACGCGCTTTAGAAGAGTGGGACAGAAGGTGACGACACGGATCGCCTGACGACAATCTCAAGCAACGGCGTCCTTGGGGCCAAAGGCCGCGATCACGGCGGCCGCCGCGTTGGTGTCAGGTTGGTGTCAAAAAGGACCGGATTTCGTCCCGGTCCTCTGCTTCATCTTTGTCTATTCCATATAGGTAAAACGGTTTCCGTTGTGGGCCTGCCTGGACTCGAACCAGGGACCTCTTCCTTATCAGAGCGACTAATGGGGTTTCGGGTTATTTGCCCTTGTTACAAAACTCCTGCAAATCCTGAAAATCTCTGAAATAGCAACACCGCGCAACAACCGGCAATTTGTCCCCGTTGGTGTACAAATGGTGTACAGATCGGCCTGTAGGTGCAGTATCCTTCGGCCCCTCGTTCGCCTCCACTAGCACCTGACTACCGCGAGAACTCCGCAAGCTTTATATCGGTATTACCGATGGTATGTGTACAATGCTACCTAATACGGGTCGCGAATGGTAGCGGTCGGCAACGAGGGGAGGTCTTTTGCAAGTAGGGTTGATGCAAGAGTGGGTTACGTACAGGCAGGCCGAGGAGATCTCAGGATTGTCGAGAACTACGCTGTGGAGGCTAGTGAAGGTTCCTCGGGAAGTAGCAGGCAGGTGCTCGACCTGTCGGCTTCGGTAAGGATCCAGATCCGGTGTGAGCCGACCTGGTAGACGCTCAGGATGCGCCATCCGTGCCGCACGCCAGCTAAGCTCCGGCACCTATGTCCTTTCCCTGACCAGTCCATCGGGGCGGCGGGTCACACCGCCACGTTTGTATTGTCTCAGATCCTTGGGGTCATCCAAGCGCAAGATTAGTCACTCCTGCTCGTCCGACGCCCAAAACTCGCTCTGGAGCATCTTGCGGGCGAGGTAACGTGCCTGGTACGACGGGTCCCCGCCCTCTCTTCGCCTTCGAGCCGGTCGTCTATTATATTCGTGTGCCCCGCCACGCTGTTGCGTTGCTTCTCAAGCTCCCTGTTCGCCCCTCAAAAGGACTCTTCCTACAACTCCGGCGAGGAGTCGGACCCTCCACGACCTTGACATTCCCACACCGTCGATATAGGGTAGGGGGGCATAGTAAGTACGGTTGGGCATGAAAGGGTTGCGTCGGTGGAGAACAAGGATCAGGGCATGGTGAAGATCCCGGTAACGGGGATGACGTGTGCCTCTTGCGTGCGCCGGGTAGAGCGCGCTCTCTCCAGGCAGGAGGGCGTCTCGGAGGCGAGCGTCAACTTCGCCGCCGAGAAGGCGACGGTGGAATACGACCCGAAGGTCACGGACGCTGTGAAGCTGGTTGCGGCGGTCGAGGGCGCGGGGTACGGCGCTGACGCGCGGGAGACGAGCTTCGGCGTAACGGGTATGACGTGCGCGAGTTGCGTCGGGCGCGTGGAGAAGGCTCTGAAGAAGGCGCCGGGCGTTCTGGACGTGAGCGTCAACCTCGCTACCGAGAGGGCCAGCGTCCGATACCTCGGGGGCGAGGTCCAGCAGCGCGACCTGGAGAGGGCCGTCGAGAGCGCGGGTTATGGTGTGGACGCCTCCGGTGGAGAAGAGGACGCCGGGAGCGCGCACGAGCGCGAGTACGAAAAGTTGAGGAATAACTTCATCGTGGCCGCCGTTCTGACGGCGCTCATCCTCGTGGGTAGCCTGCCGATGATGCTCGGCTTCATGCCACCGGTCCCGATGGGCTGGCTGAACTTCGCCCTGCTCTCTCTAGCGACGCCGGTTCAGTTCTGGGCCGGCTGGCGTTTCTATAGGGGGGCCTGGGGAGCCTTGCGGCACGGTCAGGCAAACATGAACACGCTGGTGGTTCTGGGCACCAGCGCGGCTTACCTGTACAGTCTGGTCGCGACGGTGGCGCCGGGTCTCTTCGCCGGACGCGCCGACGTGTACTTCGACACCTCGGCGCTGATCGTCACCCTGATCCTGCTCGGTAGGCTGCTGGAGATGCGAGCCAAAGGCCGCACCAACGAGGCCATAAAGAAGCTCGCTGGGCTCCAGGCCAGGACCGCCCGCGTCGTGCGGGACGGTGAAGAAGTGGACGTGCCCGTCGAGGACGTTCAGATCGGGGATGTCATCGTGGTTCGTCCCGGGGAGAAGGTGCCGGTGGACGGCCGGGTGGTCTCCGGCTCCTCAGCGGTGGACGAGGCCATGATCACGGGCGAGTCCATCCCGGTGACGAAGAGGTTCGGCGACGAGGTGATCGGCGCGACGATGAACGCCAGCGGCTCGTTCCGCTTCGAGGCGATCCGGGTCGGCAAGGACACGGCCCTCAGCCAGATCGTGCGCATGGTCGAGGAGGCGCAGGGCTCGAAGGCCCCGATACAGCGCCTCGCCGACCGCATCAGCGGCGTCTTCGTGCCGGTCGTGATGGCGCTCGCCACCCTGACCTTCTTGGTCTGGCTCTTCTTCGGACCGGAACCGGCGTTTACGTTCGCCCTGTTGAACACGGTCGCCGTCCTCATCATCGCCTGCCCGTGCGCGATGGGCCTGGCGACGCCGACCTCGATCATGGTCGGGACCGGCAAGGGCGCCGAGTCGGGTATCCTGGTGAAGGGCGGCGAGGCACTGGAAGGCGCCCACAAGCTGGACGCGGTGATCCTGGACAAGACCGGCACCCTCACCAGGGGCAAACCAGAGCTGACCGACGTGGTCGTCACCAACGGCATCCCCGAAAAGGAGTTTCTCAGGCTCGCCGCCTCCGCCGAGCGTGGCAGCGAGCACCCTCTCGGTGAGGCCATCGTGAGGGGCGCGAAAGATCGGGGCCTCTCCCTCGCCGATGCCGGGGACTTCGAGGCCATAACGGGCGGCGGTATCAGGGCTCGCGTCGAAGGCCGCGAGGTCCTGGTGGGGACGCGCCGCTTCCTGGACGAGTCGGGGATCTCCGAGGACGGCCTGGTACCGCGCGGCGAGGAGCTTGCGGCGAGCGGCAAGACGCCGATGTTCGTCGCCGTGGACGGCCGGCCCGCCGGGCTAGTCGCCGTGGCGGACACGGTGAGGGAGGAGTCCAGGGAGGCCATCGAGAAGCTGCATCAACTTGGGCTGGAGGTCGCCATGATCACCGGCGACAACCGTCGCACCGCCAGCGCGATAGCGCGCGAACTCGGCATAGACCGGGTGCTGGCCGAGGTGAGGCCCGAGGACAAGGCGAACGAAGTCAAGCGGCTACAGGCAGAGGGTAAGAAGGTCGGCATGGTCGGCGACGGCATAAACGACGCCCCGGCGCTCGCCCAGGCCGACATCGGCATCGCCATCGGCACCGGCACCGACGTGGCGATGGAAGCCTCAGATCTCACCCTGATCGGCGGCGACGTGCGTGGGGTGGCGAAGGCGATAGGTCTCAGCAAGGCGACGGTCAGGAACATAAAGCAGAACCTGTTCTGGGCGTTCGCCTACAACGTGGCGCTCATCCCGGTAGCCGCGGGAGTGCTCTACCCGCTGTTCTCGGATGGCGGCGTGCCTGGAATTCTGCGGCCGTTCCTAGGCGAGTACGGGTTCTTGAACCCGATTCTGGCGGCGGCGGCGATGGCGCTCTCGTCCGTTACGGTGCTGTCGAACGCGCTGAGGCTCAGGCGGATCAAGGTCGGTTAGAGAGGAGATGATCAGAGTGGACCAGGATACTTTAGGGGCAGTACCGGCCGCGGAAGCGGCCGTCGGGGCTGATACTCCGCACGGCTACATAAAGGCGAAGGATAAGGAGAAGCTTCGGAACCGCCTGCGGAGGATCGAGGGACAGGTACGTGGGCTGCAACGGATGGTGGACGAGGAAGCCTACTGCGTGGACGTCCTCACCCAGGTCGCGAGCGCCGTCTCCGCCCTGGAGAAGGTCGGTACGCTCGTACTCAAAGACCACGTCGAGCACTGCGTCCGCGAGTCCATTGAGAGCGGGGACCGGCGGAAAGCCGACGAGAAGGTAGAGGAATTGACCGCAGCCGTCGAGCGGTTCCTGAGGGTCTAGAGAAAACCACAGAGAAGGGAGCAACGCAATGACCGAGAAGACGCTGAACGTCGAGGGCATGAGCTGCGGCCACTGCAAGGTCGCCGTCGAAGAAGAGCTGAACAACCTCTCCGGCGTCGAGTACTCGAACGCGGACTTCGAGAAGGGCACCGTCGAGGTGCGCTACGACGCCACGACGGTCACGGACGACGACCTGAGGGGCGCCGTCGAGGAGGCCGGCTACACCGTCGCCGCCTGATACGCCTCTCCACGCACCCCCCCATCTCTACAGCGCCTCAAAAACCACCAAGAAATGGTTGACATATATAGGGGTGGGGGGTATATTGCAGATAGTTGACATCTGACAGGGAGGCGGAGCGATGGGGTTGCGGGCGAGGATCGAGGAAGGGCGGGCCGTGGAGGGAACCGGCCGCGTAGGGAGTGGCGCGGGGCGTCCGGCCGGACGGTATGCAAGTGCCGGCTTCGACCGGGTGGCCGCCGCCCTCTCCGGGTGGCTCGTGGGCGGTTTTCTCCTCGACGTCTGGGCCCACCACAACCTGCCCTCGACACTAGAGACCTTCTTCACACCGTGGCACGGCGTACTTTACTCGGGCTTTCTGGCGGTGGCCGCTTTCCTGGTCGGGGCATTCGTGCGGAACCTCGCACGGGGGATTTCGTGGCGGGAGGCGTTACCGGTCGGCTACGGACTGTCGCTGGTTGGCGTTTTGATCTTCATGGCCGGCGGCATCGGCGATGTGGCATGGCACCTCATTTTCGGTATCGAGGTTGACGTCGAGGCGCTCTTGAGCCCGTCACACCTCGCGCTGGTGTTGGGCGCGGGTCTGATCGTCAGCGGGCCGCTACGCTCCGCCTGGAATCGTGGGGCCGTGGGGCTGCCCGCGGTCCTCTCTTTGGGCTACACGATGCTTGCTGTTGCCTTCATAACAGAGGTGGGCAGTCCCTTTGCGACGCCGTGGGCCGCTACGGGCGTCCAGACCGTGGAGCCCTGGGCCGGGGTGAGTACCAAGACCGATCCCGTGGCCACCAGCCAGGCGCTCGGTGTCGTCGGAATCTTGCTACAGACAGCGGTTCTCATGGGCTTCGTCCTGCCGGTGGTGCGGCGCTGGGGCCGGGCGCTGCCGTTTGGGAGCATGACGTTGCTCTTTGCTTTTGCCGCCACCACCGCCCTCACGCACGATCAGTACCGCCTCGTCCCGGTCGCGCTGGCGGCGGGCCTCCTCGCGGACCTCCTGCTCAGGGTTTTGAAGCCCTTGGAAGCGCGCGCCGGGGCGATGAGGATATTCGCCTTCTCCGTCCCGGTAGGGCTCTACGCTCTGTACTTCCTGGCGTTGGCGCTCACCGGTGGGATCTGGTGGACGACGGAGCTGTGGGCGGGATCCATCCTGGTCGCTGGCGTCGTCGGGGTCCTGATGAGCTACGTTCACACCGGGAACTCCTTATCCCAGACGGAACCGCCTGAGATTGCCTACGACGCTAGTATCCGTCTGTGACGCAGCGGCCGCGAGACGGGGTATTCGATGTGGGGATTGCGCGTACGATAGCAGCGCAACTCAGGAGACCTCGCGGATGGCTCGGCAGACTAACCGGCCTCTACATGACGCGCAACAACGCTCGTGTGAACGCATGGACGGTTTCGCTCCTTGCGGTTAGCCCTGAAGACCACGTTCTGGAGGTCGGCTTCGGAAGCGGAGCCGCTATCGGACAGGTAGCCCGGCGACTCTCCGGCGGCAAGGTGTGTGGCATCGACTACTCGGAGACGATGGTGCGGCTGGCTCTAAAGCGAAACGCCGCCGCCGTGCGCGAAGGCCGCGTCGAGATCCACCACGGCGACATATCCGCGCTACCCTACGAGGATGACTCTTTCGATAAAGCCTACGCCATACATTCGATCTACTTCTGGCCGGACCCGCTCGCCGCTCTCGGAGAGATGCGGCGCGTCCTGAAGCCCGGCGGCCTCGCCGCAATCTCCATACTCTCCCGAGATGACATGCTGAAGATGGGTCCGCGGCTCCCCGACTTCATTCTGTACTCCGGTAAGGAACTCGTAGACCTTTTTGAACACGCCGGATTCATCGACGTTCGCTTAGAGGAGTATCCTGACAAGCCCGGCCTATGCGTTATAGGGTTGAATGAGCCTGGCACGTCAAACCGCTTCACAGTTCGGGAGAATGAGCGATGAGAGTACCGGAAGTCCGGCACGATGACATGACGGAGATCCCGGCGGTGTCGCATCGGAATCAGGAGCATACCTACAAGAGCATTATCCGCGCGACGTATAGAAATGTCGCGGGTTCTGCGAGACAAGGTCCCGAATTGTGGGCGGCTTCGACCCTGGGAGCCAGCCGCATCGAGGTTTTCGCGAGCGACCTCATGCTACCCCCGGCGCCCCTTCCTGCGGCAGAGCAAGAAGCATGACGCAGTCCGCGATAGGTAAGAAGCGCTGCCAGCCCGCCAGTCAAAGACTCGCTCCCAACAGTGAACGGTCCGGGAGCGGAAGGAGCGTTGGACACATGAATGGTTACGGACCCAGGGAGGCGTTGTCTTGAGTGCCCTAGCACAGTATGCGCTGCTCCTGGCGCTGGCGGCGGGCGTCGTCGGGCTGGCGTTGAGCCTGCACGGGATCTCCCGCTCGCTCGGCAAGCCGCGCGAGGAAGAGGGCAAGGACGTGCCGGCAACCGCCGGCAAGCTCCACAGGGACCCCGTCTGGGCACGCTACCACGTCCGCTACTATGGGTACGCTCTCCTGTTCCTGGCCTTCGACATGGAGATGGCCTTCATGTATCCCTGGGCCGTCGTCTACAAGGAATTGGGTCTCGTCGCTCTCCTGGACATGGGCGTTTTTCTGGCGATCCTGTTCCTGGGGCTCCTCTACGGCTGGAGCCAGGGGGCGCTGAGGCGGCAGTGAGTGTCAGGGTGAGCGCCAAGCTCTCCGGCGCGCGAATGGCGCGAGCGTCGTGGCTCGGGCGTCTGATCTCGAAGGCGGCAGCGCGGGACCTCTCCGCGTTCGTCGTTCCCGGCCCGGAGGTAGCGCGCGCCCGAGGCCTGGATCTGCGAGCTGCCGGCCTGGACTTCTCCCCCACGCCACGCCACGCGAGCGTGCTGGTCGTTGTGGGCCGAGTGCCAGAGGGCCTGAGAGAGGCAGCGGACGTCGTCTACGCCCAGATGCCCCGCCCGCGAGCGGTGCTCGCGGTAGGCACGGAAGACGTTTGGTATCTTCCCGAGCCGGACGTCTCTGTGGAACTCGATCAGGACGAACTGAATGACGGCGTGGCGAAGCTGCGCCGTCTGTTTACGGAGGGCGCCTTTGACCCGGAGGCCGAAGACTTCGAGGTCGCCGCACTGCGAAGCAGGACCCAGTACACTTGCTCGATGCATCCGGAGGTCGTCCAGGATGTGCCCGGCACATGCCCCAAGTGCGGGATGGATCTCATTCCACGCGAGGCCGCGGTAGACGACGGACATGCACCCGCTGACCAGGGTCTCGGAGGACACGCTCACGGGGGTCACGATCACGCCCATCACGCGGGTATGACCCACGACGAGAGGGCCGCCGAAGAAGGGCAAGGCCACACGGACCACTCCCATCCCGGCCGCGAATACAGGCACGATGGGTCGCAGCACACCGAGGCGAGACCCACAGAAGGGCCGGGCGCTGACGACGAAGAGCGTAACCCCAAGGAACATGGACCGGCGCATAGCGATGCCCGTGGCGGGCACGGGAGCATAAACCACGAAGGTATGGACCATGGTGCTCATGACCTCGGCGAAGAAGGTCATGGTCACGAGAAGCACGGTTGCATGGACAAAGGCGGCATGAACCACGGCAGTCACGAGAGCATGGACCACGGCGCAGAGAAATCCGGTGAACACGAAGGCCACGGTGGTCACGAGGGCATGGATCACGGTGACATGGAGTTCATGTCGATGGTCGAGATGACGCAGGGGACGCCGCGCAGCTCCGATGGGCTACAGATGGAGTGGGTCGAGACGCCGTTCGGGCCGCTGTTCCCAGGACTACCCGGAGGCCTCGCCCTGACCTTCACGCTCGACGGCGACACCGTGGCGGAGGCGGAGGCCGCCTCGACGGTCGGCGCCCGGGCGTGGGAGGATCTGAACGGTCCGGTCGGGGCCTTCGTCGAACGGCTGGCGAGGGTCGACCCGCTCGCGCCGGTCTCCTACCGTCTGCTGGCGCTGCGCGCCGTCGAGAGCGCGGCCGGCACGCGAGTGGAAAGCGAAGTCGAACTAGCGCGGGTGAGCGCGCTGGAGCGCGAGCGGGTCGCGAGCCACCTGAACTGGCTGGCGGGCTTCGGCTACCTAATCGGCTACTCCTGGTTAGCCAGACGGGCGGAGGAGTTGCAACTCGCCCTGTTGAGGGCGGACGCTGAGGGGATGGCCGGCATCCGGCCGGAGGTCCGAAAGCTCGCGCGCCGGGCAGAGTGGACACCACTCTTGCGGCGCAAGCTGGGCGGGCTCGGCAAGGTACCGGACCTCGCCGGGGTGACCGGGCCGGTGGCACGAGCCGGTGGACGGTGGACCGACGCCCGCATGGAAGAAGAGACCTACCGCTCTGTGGGCTTCGAGCCGGTCGTGGTGGAGGGAAACGACGCTCTCGCACGGATGCGGGTGCGTCTGATGGAGACGGAGCGGAGCCTCGACCTCGTGGAGAAAGCGGGCCCGAGCGCTATGCCGTCCGGTGGACCGGAGGATAGTGCTTCGGGGAGAGGCCGGGCCGTCGTGGAGACACCGCGCGGATCCGCGACGCTCGTGCTGACGCTTAATGCCGGTGAGGCGACGGTTGCGGAGCTGGAGACGCCCTCGACGAGGCACATGGGGCTCGTCAAGCCCGTCACCGAACAGCGGGAGCTGGGCGATGCTCTGGCCGGGGTCGCGTCGCTGGACCTCTCGCCGTGGGAGATAGCGCGATGACGACCGTCCTCGTTATCGTCGCGCTGCTCGTGGGAGCGTATCTGGTCGCGGTGCTTGAGAGCTGGACTAGCACCGGGCGTCTGAGCTTCGCGTCGCCGCTCCTCGCGGGGCTGGCGCTAGTGGGGCGCGAGTCGCTGGTGCCGAGGAAGTCCGACAGAATCTTCTTCGAAGTCGGGCCGGTCTTACTGCTGGTCTCGGCGGTGCTCGCCGCCGCGGTGCTGCCGCTCTCGCCAGGCCTCATCATAACGGACCTCACCACGGGCGCCCTGTTCGTCAACGCGGCGCTCGCCTACGTAATGGTCGCGCTCCTCATGGCGGGCTGGGGACCGGACGGGGCATACGCGATGGTCGGAGGGTTCCGGTTTCTGGGGCAGCTCGTCGGCTACTCCATGCCCATCGTGATGGCGATAGTCGGCGTCGCGATGCGGGCCGAGTCCCTCGTGACCACGCAGATCGTCGAGTCCCAGGTTACGCTCCCGAACGCCGTATACCAGCCCGTGGGCTTCATGATCTTCTTCGTGGCGGCGATGGCCGTGTGCTTCCTGCCGCCGTTCGACCTGCCCACCGCGCCGGGCGAACTGGCGGGCGGGGTGATGGCCGAGTACACCGGTTGGCGACTGGCCGTGATGCGCCTGGCCCGCGCGGTGCTCGTGGTGACGCTCGCGGCCTCGGTCACGGTCTTCTATCTGGGCGGGTGGAACGGGCCGGTGTTGCCGCCGTGGGCCTGGACGGCGGTGAAGACGCTCGCGGTCGCGGCGGTGATGCTCGTCGCGGGCCGCTACGTACCGCGCTTGCGCGAGGAGCACCTGCTGGCGTGGTACTGGAAGTTCGCCATCCCCCTCGCGCTACTGAACATCCTCTATGTGGGCATCGTCCTCATCGCCGGGTCGTCGTCCTCGATGTCGATGTAGGCTAACTAAGGGGTGGTGACGCGTTGATCCTTCAGACGGTTTTCATAGGTTTGTTCGGGATCGCGGCGATCTGGTTCGCCGTCGTGGTCTTCCGCACCCACTCGATGGTCCGCTCCGCGCTGGCACTCCTGTTCTCGCAGGCGGCCCTGGGCGCGATGTTCCTGGCGATGCAGGCGGAGTTCCTCGGGGTGTTGCAGATCATGATGATGGCGACGGAGATGTCGATCATGGCGATCTTCATGGTGATGTTCATGATGGACCCCGGCGGCCTCGGTGGGATGGACATGACTCACCAGAAGCGGGGGTCCCAGGCGGCCGGGGTGATCGGGGCCTTCGCCGCTTTGGGCGTCGCCTTCCTGGCCGGCTGGGGGTCGCCCGCAGCCACCGTGCCCGGCCCGCAGGAGCAGTTGAGGGGCCTGGGACTGGACCTCATGGAACGCTCGATGCTCATCTTCGAGACCGCCGGGGTGACGATCCTCGCGGCCATGATCGCGGCCACCGCCGTCGCGCTGGCGACTAGAAGCGCGACGAAGCAGGAAGGAAACGACGAATGATGCCGCTCTACATCGCGCTGGCGGTCGGGGCCATCATGTTCGGTGTCGGGCTCTATGGCGCGCTCTCCCAGACGAACCTGGTCATGATCATGATGGGCGTCGAGGTGATGCTGGGCGGCGCGCTGGTCAACCTGGTCGCCTTCTGGCGCTTCCTGCATCCCACGGCCTACCCCGGCCAGACGTTCTTCCTCATCATAATGACGGTGATGGCTCTCGACATGGCCGTCGGCTTCGGTGTTGGGACTGCGCGCTTCCGGGCGAGAGGCTCGGTCGAGATGGAAGAGGCCCGGGAGCTTAAGGGATGACGCTCGCGGCGCTCACGATCCTCGGCCCCCTCGCAGCCACCGTACTGATCCTCGTTCTGAGACGCGGTGCGTCCGCGCTCGCCGTGCTGGGAACGGGCGTCGCGCTCTTTGGCGCGCTCTCTACGCTGGTCCGCATCGCGGGCGGCGAACGCTACTCGGCAACGCTGCCGGGGCTGCCGGATCTGCCACTGCGGCTTGCGATCGAGCCCCTGACGGCGGTGCTCGCGGCGTTCGTGTCGGTCGTGAGCTTCTTCGTTATGGTCTACGCGGTTGGCTACACGGCGGAGGAGGGCGGCAAAGTGCGCTTCTTCGCCGGGATGTCCCTCTTCGCCGCCGCGATGCAGACGCTCGTCGTGGCTGGAGACTGGGTGCTTTTGCTGGCAGCGTGGGAGGTGATCGGGTTCCTCTCGTTCCTCCTGATCGGCTTCTACTACGAACGGCCGGGCGTGGGCGAAGCCGCCACCCGCGCCTTCCTCTACACCCGCACCGCCGACCTGGGTCTCTACGTAGCGATCTTCATCCTCATCGCCGGGGCCGGGACGAGTGAGATCCAGGCCACCCTGGACGTCGGAGGCGCGGCCGCCGTGGTGGCGGGCCTGCTCCTACTGCTCGCGGCGGCGGGCAAGTCGGCCCAGACGCCGCTTCAGGGATGGCTGCAGGGCGCCATGGCAGGACCCACCCCGGTCTCGGCGCTCCTGCACTCGGCGACGCTGGTGAAGGCGGGCGTGTTCCTGCTCATCCGGCTGTGGCCGGTGCTGGCCGGCACGGACGCCTGGTTCTGGACCGTCGGCTCGGCCGGCCTGGTCACGCTGCTGCTCGGCGCCTACGTCGCCATCTTCCAGAACGACCTGAAGGGCCTGCTGGCCTACTCGACCATCAGCCACCTGGGGCTGATCACGCTGCTGCTCGGCCTCGACAGCGACCTCGCCCTGGTGGCGGCGGTCTTCCACGTCCTGAACCACGCGGCCTTCAAGGCGTCGCTGTTCATGGCCGCCGGCATCATCGACCACGAGACGGGCACGCGCGACATCCGCCGCCTCTCCGGCCTAAACCGCTCCATGCCCTTCACCACGCGCCTCGCCCTGGTCGCGGCGGCCGCCATGGCCGGCGTGCCGCTGCTGAACGGCTTCATCTCCAAGGAGATGTTTTTTACCGAGGCGTTGACGGCGCCGGAGGCGCTCACGGCGCAGGCGGCGCTGCCGCTCGCCGCGATGCTGGGCAGCGCCTTCAGCGTCACCTACTCGCTGCGCTTCATCCACGCCGCCTTCTTCGGCCCCGACCCCGTGGACCTGCCGCGCCGGCCGCACGAGCCGCCGTCCTGGATGCGCTTCCCGGTCGAGGTCCTCGTGCTGGTCTGCATCGTGGTCGGCGTCCTGCCGGCGGCCACGGTGGGGCCGTTCCTCGACCTCGCCGTGCGCTCCGTGATGGGCGGGGCGACCCCGTACTACAGCCTCGCCGTCTGGCACGGCTTCAACCCGCCGCTGCTGATGAGCGCCATCGCGCTGGGGGGCGGCGCAGCGCTCTACTTCGCGCTCCAGCCCCGGCTGCTGGGCGGCGTCGAAGGGCCGCCGCTGATCCGGAGGCTGGAGGGCCGGCGCGCCTTCGAACGCGCGATGGTGTTCCTGTGCTGGCGCGCCCCCCGTTCGGCAGAGCGCGCGTTCGG
>CALMWA010000282.1 GCA_937873125.1 uncultured Actinomycetes bacterium
GCCGACCATCGTCCGGCCTCTTCCCCGCTAGTTCCGTCTCTCGTATGTCCCTATGGGCGTCTCTCATCGGAGAGATCATAACGCACCCGCGATGGGCCTTCGAACGTTCCCCGGTGTCGGACGGGATGTTAGTCGGCGATGTTTTTCTGGGCGACGATCCTGCCTGGTCTTACCCGCACGAGTAACTCGCTGGGGACGGCGTTCCGGCGACCGTAGGACTCGGCAAGCTCCTCGCCCATGTAGCGCCCGGCGATGCGGGTGGACCAGTACAGCTTGTCCGGGTCGTCGGCGGAAAGCTCGGCGGCCCCCTCGATCAAGACGAAATGAAACGGCGGCTGCTCGTCGTCCACGCACAGGCTAACCCGCGGGTCGCGTTGCATGTTCCGGCCCTTCACCGTATCCTCGCCCGTCATGAAAACGATGGTGTCGCCATCGAGGTCGAGCCAGATCGGGGCTACGTGCGGTCGGCCGTCGGCGCGCACCGTGGCGAGGCTCGCGGTTCGCGCGCGGTCGAGCATGAAGCTTTGATACTCGGCGTTGGTCATCGCGGACATCGGGTTCCTTTCCGGACTGTGTGACTGGGATTGTCTAAACGGCGCCTTGAAATCTATCGGAGCATTGTCCGAAAAGACGCCCGCGTCAATCAGCGGGCTGCTCCACGGTGCGACGCTGTCCCAGTTCCCTGTCTAGCAGGAAGAGCGCCTCGCTCTTGTCGCCGACCATCTTCAGCGTCTCCACGACGTCCCCGGCGTTCTTCTCTTCCTCGATCTGCTCGGTGACGAACCACTGTAGAAAAGTCTGGCTCGCGTAGTCATTCTCCCTGATCGCCAGCCCGTAGAGGTCGTTGATCATGGCCGTGACCTTCTGCTCGTGCTCCAGCGCCCGCTCGAATACCTCCAGGGGAGATCCGAACTCGACGACCGGCTCCTCTATCGCCCGCAGCACGACCCGGCCGTTACGGTCCAGAATGAAGTCGTAGAATTTCATGGCGTGTTCCGTCTCCTCCCGCGCCTGCGTCCGCATCCACTGGGCGAACCCCGGAAGGTTCGCCGACTCGCAGTACGCCGCCATCGAGAGGTACTGGTAAGCGGAGTAGAGTTCGTTCTTTATCTGCTCGTTCATCGCATCCTGAACTGCCTTGCCTAGCACGGTCGCCTCCTCGGTATCCTTTTCACTGCACCCCAGTCTCCACTATAGCGTTCCCGGCGCCCGGCCATCGGTATTCAGGATCTCTCAGGAGCATGCCGAGACTATGATACAATAAGCATTAATAGAAAAGTCGGCTAGCTTATGGAAGAAGCCGCTTTCCTAGCCCGCAAACATACTAGCTCGGGTGCGCCTCTGTTCGAGGCCCGAGACTTCGGACGAAAGAAGGAAGTATTTAGTGTTGAATGGCCATCACAATCTAGAGGAAGAGCAGTGGCAGAAAGAACTTGCGCGGGTGCGGAGGCGGGAACGTGCCAGGGAACGGGGTTGGTTGAGGTTCGCCGCCGCCTGGATCTCAGCCGTCAAGTGGGAGAACCTTGCGCGCAAACGTGCGCAGGACGAGAAGAGAAAGCAAGCGGAGAAAGCGGACGTGTGGGAGCAGTTCACGCAGGCGGAGCGGCGTGAACTCAAGCTGCGTCAGGAAGGCCAGCTCGCCAGGCTGCTTGGCAAACCGCTACCGGGGGAGCAGCCGGCGACGTTGCAGCGACTGGCCGCTGATGATCAACATCAGGCCGAAGCGGGGATGGTCGCGTTGATGTGCAACGGAAAGACAACCTACAAGAATATAGAAGACCTCCGCCCGGAGGACATGCCGGCCAGGATCGCAGCGAACAGGTTGCGAACGACGTGGCTAAAAGAACGCAGAGACCGCTGGCTCGGCCGCTGGGAGCTTCCGCTGTAGGAGTTCGCGGGCGAGACGTGCGGTCTCCGAGGAAACGAGGCCGAGGGTCGGGCCTTCGGCCTCTATCTTCGTGGTATCCACGATTTTGGACGCAAAGCTGTCTATGCTCACCAACCAACTCGTAAAGCTCCGCCGGTGCGCGCATTGATCCCTCTCCCTGAACTGGCGCGAAGCTCTGTTACAGTAGTAGCTGGATGGCTCTATTGTCCGGTGCCGTTTCCAGCGTTATCTCCGGCGGCGATAAGGTCCAGGGCGACGGCGGCGGTCCAGGACTGCTCCCTGGAGCCCAGAGGCTCGCCGGTGAAGGGCTCGAAGTATTCGGCGAAGCCGCCGTGGGCGAGTTGGGCCAGGATCTCGGCCCGCAGAGTCGACGCCCGGTCGCGCTCTCCGGCGCGCAGGAGAGACCACCAGAGCAGCCAGTTGGCGACCGGCCACGTCGGGCCGCGCCAGTAGCTGCGGGGGTGGAAGCCGCGCTCGCCGGGGCTGGTGCTGGGCGGCAGCTTCCATTGGAGATCCGGGTTTCCAGCGAAGTGCGGGGAGTCGAGTGCCCGCAGTTGGGCCTGGAGTTTTTCGGGGGCGAGGCCGCCGGAGATCAGGGGCGCGAAGCCGGCAACCGTCCGCACGCGGGCGGGCTCGTCCCGCCACAGGTCACGGTCCAAGGCGAGGCCCAGTCCGGCGTCCCAGCTCCCGTCTATTCCCTGGCGACCGCGTTCGATCCAGGCCTGTATCAGCGCGCGGTCTTCGCCCGAAGCATCCACGACGGCGGTTATGTTCAGCAGGGCTTCGTTGGCGGCCACCAGGATGGCGGAGAAGAGTACGTCTTTTACGAGAAACGGATGCGAGCGGTAGATATCGGATTCCTCGTAGCGGGCGCGCTTGAGGCTCTCTAGCAGCCACAGGTAGCGGTCGTACTCGCCGTTAGTCGGTCGGTGCGAGGGATCCGAGACGTGCTGGAGGTCGCGGCGGACGTAGGGCGGCAGGTCCCCGACCGTTACACCTTGCAACGCACCATCCCACCGGGGAGAGTTGTCCGTGCCGCTCTCCCAGGGATGGTAGATCGTCACGAGCCCGGAGCCTTCCGGGTCGCGGGCGGTCATGAGATAGCGGTGCCAGGAGAGGAGCCGCGGGTAGTTCGCCCGCAGGAAGCGGCGGGAGGCCTCGACGCGGCGCTCCTCCTGACCCCGCGAGGTCTCCCAGATCCTCCACACCGCGATGGCGTGTACCGGTGGCTGGCACAGCCCGCTCGTGTGCGGCGAGGACGGGGCGTACTCCGAGAGCGCGGAGGAACTCCAGCGCTCGGCGTCCGGGAAGTAACTGCGGGGCGGCGCCTCCGGGTCGAAGACGATGTGCGGGACCTTGCCATTGGACCACTGGCTCGCGAAGAGCGTCTCAAGCTCCTGGGTAGCCCGGCTGTTATCCACGTGGGCGAGACCGAGCGCGATGAACGCGCTGTCCCAGCTCCACTGGTGCGGATAGAGTGAAGGAGCGGGTTTCGTCCAGGATTTCAGACCGTTGCGCCGGAGCACTCCGGCCGCGAGAGGGTTCACTCCAGAGGCGCCGTCAGCGCGAAGTTGCCCGGCGGCATCCTCCGCGTTCTGATTCCGTTCCATGCCTGATTACTTCGTTTCTCTAGCTCGTTCAAAACCGTGTTCCCACATGTCCTATCAGGGATGCGTCCGGCCTGCAAGCATTTAGACGGTTCTGCGCAAAAAATCGCCGGGATTCGGGCGTCTATTCCTTTTCCTTTCGCCGAGGATCTTCGGCCACGTCGTCATAGAACTCCGAGAGCGACCCGACGAACTCTTCGTAAGAATCGAGCGAGTCGCGGGAGAGGTCCAGCAGAATCTCCCGGCGCTCCTGGGCCTGGTCCGCCAGCCGCGTGAGGGTGCGGCGGTTTAGCTCGGCGTGGTCCTGTAATAGTTCCAGGCCATCCTCGAAGAAGCTCCGGGTAAGACGCTCGTGACTCTCGCGCGCGGCGAAGGCCCGCTCCACCACCGCCCGGTACGACTCGCGGCTGATCTCGGCCATCTGCTGGGCTGCGTTGCCTGCCCGGTCCACATTCCTCTCGTCCATCACTCCTCCTAACCTCGCGCTGGCGCTTGTTCGGCGCCCGGACGCGTGAGTGAACCGCCCGTCGGGGCGGCGCGACACTTAGCAGGTGTCTAGTCTTCTATCTGTACCTTGCCGGGGTAGAACGCCACATGGTCTTTGATGTTGCTCGCCGCATCCTTCGGCTCCGGGTAGTACCAGGCGCCGTCGTCGACCGTCGTGCCGTCAACCTTCAGGCTGTAGTAGCTCGCATCGCCCTTCCAGGGACAGTGGGTGCTAGTCGCGCTCTCCTCGAAGTGTTCGCGGTTCACCGAATCCGGCGGGAAGTAATGGTTCCCCTCCACGACTTCCGTACTCTCGCTCTCGGCGAGCGTAACACCGTTCAAGACTGCCTTCGGCACTTAGGACTCCTTTCCAAGAGTCCCGGCATTATATACCGGCGCCACCAACCCGGCGTTAAATTTACGTTAACGAACCTCTCCCCGCCGGTTCGACAGTCCGGAGATGGGTTTGTTAGAGTTGCGGTCCAGATAGTGGAATCGGCGGAAGGGCGAGTAAGATGGTTAAGGTAGCCGTGATCGGGGGCGACGGCATTGGGCCGGAGGTGATCGGCGCGGGCGTGCGCGTAATGCGGGCCGCGGCGAAGAATGATCCTTCGCTCGACCTGGACTTCACCGATTTCTCCTGGGGCTGCGAATATTACCTGGAGCACGGCCGAATGATGTCCGAGGATGCTCTAGATACCCTCGCAGAGTTCGACACCATCTACCTGGGCGCGGTCGGCTGGCCGACGGTCCCGGACCACGTCTCGCTGTGGGGTCTGTTGCTGCCGATCCGGCGCGTCTTCGACCAGTACATAAACCTGCGTCCGACCCGGCTTCTAGCCGGAGTGAAAAGCCCGCTCGCAAAGCCCGGAGATCTGGACATAACGGTCGTACGGGAGAACACGGAGGGCGAGTATTCGGACTCCGGCGGACGGATTTACAAGGGCACGGAGCACGAGATCGCGGTGCAGGAGAGCATCTTTACCCGCCGGGGGGTCGAGCGCGTGGTCCGCTACGCGTACGAGACGGCCAAAGAGCGTCAGGGCAACCTGGTCGGGGCGACGAAGTCCAACGGTATAAGCATCACCATGCCGTTCTTCGATGAAATTTTCCGCGAAGTCGGCGAGGAGTACCCGGACGTGAAAGCCTCGCTCATGCACGCCGACGCCCTGGCCGCCCGGCTCGTCTTATCCCCGGAGAGCTTCGACGTGGTAGTCGGGTCAAACCTCTTCGGAGACCTGCTCTCGGAGATAACGGCCGCCATCTCCGGCGCTATCGGCATCGCGCCCTCGGCGAACCTCAACCCGGATGGCCGCTACCCGTCGCTCTTCGAGCCGATCCACGGCTCCGCCCCGGACATCGCCGGGCAAGGAGTCGCGAACCCCTCCGGCGCTATCTGGGCGGCCTCGATGCTGCTGGAACACAACGGCCACCCGGCGGCCGGCGGGCGTATCCTCGTCGCGCTGGAGAAGACCCTCCAGAGCGGCGTCAAGACGCGCGACCTCGGCGGAGAGGCGAGCACAGAAGAACTGACGTCGGCAGTCATCGAGAACCTGGGCGGTGCGGGCTAGGGACTGCGTAGCTCCCGCCACATGGCGGGCAGCACCTTCGCCGGGTAGCGCCAGTTTATGAAGGAGCGACCGTGCCGCCGGACGCTGTACCGGATGGGGACCTCCCGCATGACGAAGCCCTTGCGGAGCAGGTCGAGGGTGAGGACCTGGGCGTAGTTGTAGTCGTGCACGATCTCCGCCTCTTGGGCCGCCTTCCGCGAAAAAGCGCGCATCCCGGTCTGACCGTCGGTCATCCACTGGCCGGTGAGCAGGCACAAGAGCGCGGTGAAGGCGTGGTTGCCGATCCAGCGGTACGGCTTCATACCCCGCACCCCTCCCAGAAACCGGCTGCCGAGCACGTACTCCGCCCGCCCCTCCAGCACCGGCGCGACCACGGCAGGGATGTCCTCCGGGTAGTATTCCAGGTCCGCGTCCAGGTAGACGACCGCTTCCGCGCCCGCCGCAACCGCTACTCGCAGGCCCGTTCGAAGCGCCGCCCCGAGCCCCTGATTGACCGGATGGCTGATGACCGTGGCGCCTCGCTCGCGGGAGATTCGGGCGGTACCGTCGGTGGAGCCGTCGTCTATAACGAACACGCGCAGCTCGGCCCCAGCCACCCGAACAGCCCCTATGCGGTCGAGGAGCTCGGCGATGGTCGCCTCCTCGTTGTGGGCCGGGACGACGACGGCGAGCAGGCTCACGGGCGGCGCTCCAGCGCTTCGAGCAGCGTGCGGCCCGTAGAGCCGGCGGGCGGTTCTACGCCGAGCAGGTACGAGATCGTCGGGGCGAGGTCGAGGATGGAGCGGGGCTCGCTGACGGACATCCCCGCCGCGACGCCGCTGCCCCACATGGCGAACGGCACGAACCGCTCGCCTTCCGAGAGATGTCCGTGCGCCCCGATGCCGCGGCCCTGGCCGTGATCCGCCATCAGGACGACGGCCGCATCTTCCAGGTAGCCGCGCTCCTCGCACCAGCCCATGAACTCTTCGATCAAGGCGTCCGTGATCTCGATTCGCTCCACGTACTCCGGGTAGTAGGTGCCGCGCGTGTGACCGTTCTGGTCCACGGCGAGCAGTTGCAGGATGAGCAACTCCGGGTCGTGCTCCGTCAACTCGCGTCGCGCCGCGGCGATGAGATTCTGGTCGATCTTGTCGTTGTGCGCTACGCTGGTCACGCTCGCAACGTCGTCCCCGAAGGCGTCTATGAGGTGTGCAATACCTACGAGCCGTCCCTTCTTCCCCGCCCGCCACAGCGAATCGAAGATGCTCTCGACCCGCAAGCCAAGCTTCAACACCAGGTTGGACCTGATGCCGTGCTTTTCCGGGGCCGCGCCGGTGAACATGGAGGAGAAACAGACCACCGTGCGCGCCGGGTAGGTCGTCTCCACGCTCTCGAAGACCGTACCCCCCGCCATCATCCTCTCCAGGTAGGGCTTCTCGGCCTCGCGGAAGCGGTCGAGGCGGCAGCCGTCGATAACGACGACGATCACGCGCTTCGCCAACGGACCGCCGTGGTTGATATCCCTGGTCGGTTCGGAGGGATAGACGGGTTTCCAGGTAAAGAACTTGCGGTGGATCAGGTAGCTCGCCACGGCCAGAGCGCCGGTGAAGGCGAGTACAAGTACAGCGCGGCCGAGGTTGATGGGTGCGGCGTTCAGGTACTCCAGCGTCAGCAGCGCGATGAACGCCTTGGGGATCTGCTCCAGAAAGTTCCCGCTCGTCGAGTCGGGGTTCTCCAGCACCAGCCGCCAGAACCGCACGAAGTTGTTCCTCGGCGCTCCCGTCCGCAGGTGGTAGTAGAACGTCCCCCAGAAAAACACCGTAAAGAAGACGTACAACCCGAACGCCAGCGCGAGCGCCCCCACATCCACGAACCGGAAGACCGCCACGAACGCGGCCAGGAAACTCCACAGCGCCCATCGCAGGTGGAGCGGGAAGTCGTAACGGACGAACAGCAGCACCAGCGGGGCCGTCAGGGCGAGCGCCGGCAGCGCCCGGTCCCAGAACTCCGGCTGCCCGAGGTCCGCAACGTACAACAGTAAGAAGATGCCCAGCACGAAGACGGGATGGAAGGACTTGCCCTCGTTCAGGACGTTCCAGCAGCGGGCGGCGGCTATCTCAAACTTCGACGCTGATTTCACGGTTATCTACCTCTTTCGGGTGGTATGTTTTTCTTGCCTGGGTCGCGGCGAGGCCCTCGTAGGCGGCGAAGGGTGCGGCGGCGAAGGAGTACAGGAACTTCAGGGCGTGGCTCGCCACGGCGGCGGCGAAGGCAGGCTCCGGAGGCACACCGAGGGCTACGAGTGCGAATACCATACCGGCCTCGTAGGTCCCAAGTCCGCCGGGGGTGAGAGGCAAGATCTGGAACAGCACGGCGAAGCAGGTCGCCACGACCGTCCCGGAGAGTGAGATATCCAGTCCGAGCGCCCGGGCCACGAAGATCACGACACCCGCCTCAAGCACCCACGCCGGGGTCGCCCAGAGAAAGGCCGTGACTAGAGCCCGAGGCCTGGTCTCTCGCAGGGCCGCCTGGAGCTTCGCGACAGGTTTCGTTAGCGGCCCGAGCTTCGGTGTCCTCCGCAGCCGGGCTAGGCTCCAGAGCACGAGTGCCATCGTGGCTATCGCGGCGGCGGGAGCGGTGACCGGCCCCCACTGAGCGCCGCCGGTCAGCGCCCAGGCGCCCGTTAGCACGACCAGCAGCCCGACGAGATCCGCCAGACGCGCCAGGACGACGCTGGCGGCGGCCTCCGCGCCGCTCACTCCCCGCTTCGAGATACCGTACATCCGGGCGAAATCGCCGGCCTTTCCTGGCGCGACGTGGTTCAGGAAGAGCGCCGCCAACAACAGACTCAGCAGCCGGAGCCGTGGGATCGGGCACGGTATCAACGGCCGCCAGGCCAGCGCCCGCAGCGCGAACGCCCCGGTGTAGGCGCCGAACGCGGCCGTGAGCGCCAGCGGATTCTCCGCCACGTATCTCAGGGCTCGCCGGAGATACTCCCCGTCCAGAAGGAGCGCCACACCGACCAGGGCCGCGAGGCCAGCGAGGATCAAGGCCGCCCGCCTTCTCAACGGTCTACCTCGATCGTGTAGATCCGGTAGGCCATCCGCCACCGCTCGAAGTCGTTCCCGAACTCGCCCACGTGGCCCTCGGTCGGTATCAGCCGCGGAAGGACGAACTGCTCCCGGCCCACCTCGCGGAAGTCCACCCCCGAGATGAGCGGCGCCGGACCACCATTGGTCGTGATGTACACGGCATCCTTCATGAGCCCCGCCTCTTTCAACTCATCTATCTCCTCGCGGAAGAGGTCTCGATCATAAGGGAGCACGGGACGATCGTAGGCGTACTCGAAGGTCGAGGCGGTGAAATCGAAGATTGGGGGCATCTCCATGTAGACGACCTCGGCCTCCGGTATCCGGCTCTCCACCCGGTCGAACGCCGCGATCGCGCCCTCGTACTCCCTGAAGGTGAGTATTGGCAGCATGGTGTGGACCGTCCAACCGAGCGCCGCAGCTACGAGCAAGCCGGAGAGCGCAACGCCGGCGCCGGGTCTCCATATACGGCTCACCGCCCGCCCGGCCTCGACCGCCGCGAATCCAGCTAACAGGCACAGTCCGGGGAAGACGGCGGGGACGAACCGCCGGGTAGCCCACGGCAGGTCCGGTGCCACGTTGGGCATCGCCGTGTACAGGATACCGAAGCCGAGGACGGCGCCGAGCAGGATCGCACGCCCCGCGTCCAGCCGGCGCGCGGCGAGCAGGAACCCAACGATACCCAGCACCGCGACGATGGGCGTGGTGAACCAGACCAGCCGCACTAGCACCTGCGACCTGTAGGCGTTGAAGTCCCGGAGGTCCGGGATCAGGGTCTCCCACGGCACCGGCAAGACGAAGTACGCCCACAGCGCGGCCCCAACGATCCAGAACGCCACGCCGAGGGAGATCTCACCGCCCCGGACCTCCAGCCAGTCCCCCAGCCGTTCGCCCCACCGCTTCCGAACGAGGTAAAAGGCTCCCGCCGTGAGAGCCAGCGTTGCCAGCACGTATGGGGAGAGCTTCAGGGCGTCGCCGAGTCCGTGTTCGGTGTAGATGGTGTAGAGATAGCGTCCGCCGAGGGTGTTGAGATACAGGAACGCGATTCCCGCGAAGATGGCGAGCGGGACGCCGGGCAGCAGCCAGAGCCGGACGGAACGCCGCGTCAGCAAGCAGTAGAAGAAGAGCAGGGGTATGGCCGTGGCGGCGAGGAAGGCGTCCACCCGAATCAGCATCACACCGCCGAGCAGGAGGCCGGAGATCACGCCCGTTACCGGCCCCGCTCCGCGAACGAAACGGATCGCGAGCCACAGACCGGCCAGAACGAAGCACTGGGTCATGACCTCGCTCGATGGATGCCGGGACCACCAGACCTGCGGATAGCTCGTCGCCAACAGCGCCGCGCCCGCGAGCCCGGCCCGGCGTCCGAAGAGCTCCGAGCCGAGGACGAACGCCATCCCGACCGCCAGCGCGCCCAGGACCGGCACGACGTACAGGCTGCCCCAGAGACCGCCGGCGAGGTTTCCGAGCCCCAGCCAGGCGAAGGGGCCGGGGAAGAACTGCGGTACGATCATGTCCTCCCCGAAGATGTAGAAACCAGGATACTTCTTCCCCTCGAAGAACTCGTGGAACGTGGCGACCGCGCCAACGAGGGGATCTCGGGAGACCAAAGCCCCGGTGCGGGCGAGCTTATCGGCGAAGAGCGTGTAAACACCAGGGTCGCGGCTGTTGACCATGTACTCCGCCGGCCGCGCATAGAGGGCGAAGCTCCCGGCCACCAGCCCCAGCACCCCGAGGTCCCAGCCGGTCCGCCGGCCCTGCCTCTCCGCGTCCCGTCCGATGAGGAACGCGGCCACCGAGACCACCGCCAGGCATCCCACGATGACCGGGGTCGTGAACCACCCGAAAAGCGCCAGAGCGACCAGGATCGGTCCCGCCAGCGCGAGGCTCGCCGCCGTCCTGAGCAGCAGCAACTCCGCGAGGCCGTCGCCCTTGCGCGCGAGCCGCCACGCGAGGAAGTGTCCCGGAAGGTACAGCGATATCGCCAGAACGGCCGCCTGCATGGTCTCCTCAGACCAGGTCGGCGATGGGCCGTTCCACGGCCGCCCACGCCGCCTGGTCCGCTACCCCTTCATCGAGCGTCATGGCCGGAAGGTAGCCAAGATCCCGCGCGGCGCGGGTGGCGTCCGCCCAGGTCGAGGCCACGTCTCCGCGGGCCGCAGGTCCGTAGGTCACCGGCACGGTGCCGCCAGTAACCCGCCGGACAGCTTCCAGCATCTCGTTGACCGTAACGCGCGCCCCCCCGCCGACGTTGTAGATCCCGCCCGGCCTGCCCGTCAGGGCCATCACGGTAGCGTTCACGACATCGGAGACGTAGGTTAGATCCCGCACCTGCTGCCCGTCGCCGAAGATCTCGACCGGACGGCCATGAGTCGCGGCGAAGATGAAGCGGGAGAGGGCCATCTCGGGCCGCTGGCGAGGCCCGTACACGGTGAAGTACCGCAAGACCGTCGCCGGCAGGCTCCGCTCCCGCGCGTAGACACCCACCAGGTCCTCGGCGGCCAGCTTGGAGAGGCCGTACGGCGAGGCCGGCTCGCGGGCGT
>CALMWA010000283.1 GCA_937873125.1 uncultured Actinomycetes bacterium
TACAGGAACGACCCGGACTTCCTCGAAGAGCTGAACGGGCTGGCGCGGGATTTCGTCGGCCGGCCGACGCCGCTGATGTTCGCCGAGCGCCTGACGCGCAAGTGGGGCGGGGCGAACGTGTGGTTCAAGCGCGAGGACCTGGCGCACACTGGGGCGCACAAGATAAACAACGCTCTCGGTCAGATGCTCTTGGCCGAACGTATGGGCAAGACGCGCATCATCGCCGAGACCGGCGCGGGCCAGCACGGCGTCGCCACCGCCACCGTCGCCGCGCGCTACGGCATGGAGTGCGTCGTCTACATGGGCGAGGAGGATACCCGCCGCCAGGCGCCTAACGTCCTGCGGATGAAGCTCCTCGGCACGGAGGTCCGGCCCGTCACGAGCGGTTCGGGGACCCTCAAGGCGGCGCTGAACGAGGCGATCCGGGACTGGGTCACGAACGTCGAGGATACGCATTACATCATCGGGACGGTGGCGGGACCTGCTCCGTATCCGCGCATCGTGCGGGACCTTCAGACCGTGATCGGGCGCGAGCTCGAATCCCAGTCCCGCGAGCGTTTCGGCGGAGACCCGGACGCAATCGTCGCCTGCGTCGGCGGCGGCTCCAACGCCATCGGCGCGTTCCACCCGTTCGTCGGGCGCGAGAACGTGCGGCTTATCGGCGTGGAAGCTGCGGGGCGGGGTATGGAGTCAGGGGAGCATGGGGCGTCTCTCACCGGAGGAAGTCCGGGGGTGTTGCACGGCAACCTGAGCTATGTACTCCAGACGGAGGACGGTCAGATCCGGGAGGCCCACTCCATAAGCGCCGGCCTGGACTATCCGTCCGTCGGCCCCGAGCACGCCTACTACAAGGACGAAGGACTGGTCGAGTACGTGGGTGTCACCGACGACGAGGCGCTCGAAGCGTTCGTGATGACTTCACGCCTCGAAGGCATCATCCCGGCGCTCGAAACTTCCCACGCCATCCACCACGCGGAGAAGGTGGCGAGGGAACTGGGGCCGGGCAAGAACGTCGTGATTAACCTCTCCGGGCGCGGCGACAAGGACATAGGCGTAGTAGCAGAGGCTATCGGTATGGACGCCCACGAGGCCGAGGAAGCCGGAAATGACGGGTAGCGAGAAGCTGCGGGCGGCTTTCATGGGCGAGCGGGTCGCGCTGATGCCGTACCTGACCGCTGGTTATCCGACGCTCGACGGGGCGCGGGAGGTGGGGGAGGCGTATATCGCGGCGGGTGCGGACGTGATCGAGCTAGGGGTCCCGTTCTCAGATCCTCTGGCGGATGGACCAACCGTCCAGGACACGACAACGAAGGCTCTGGAGAACGGCGCGGATCTTAATTACTGTCTCGAGTTGGCGTCCGGGCTCGCGGATCGGGTGCCGGTGGTGTTCCTGATCTACTACAACGTCATCTTCTCGCACGGGGCGGAGGCATTCCTGGATATGGTGGCGGAGGCGGGGGTCTCGGGGCTCGTGATCCCGGACCTTCCAATCGGTGAGATCGAGGACTTCGCGGAGCTTGCGGAGGGCCGGGGCGTCGCCCTGTGCCCGATGGCGGCACCAACCTCCTCGGACGAGCGATTGGCCCGGATCGGGGCTTGCGCGACGGGGTTCGTGTACTGCGTCTCGGTGGCCGGGGTGACGGGCGTGCGCGAGTCGCTGCCGCAGGGCGCGGTGGAGTTGCTGCGGCGGGTACGGTCGAAGACGGACGCTCCGGTGGCTCTGGGGTTCGGGATCGGGTCTTCGGAGGCGGCCGCGGAGGCGGCGACCGAGGCCGACGGGGTTATCATCGGGAGCAAGCTGATGCAGATCGTCGCGGAATGTGGACCGGAGAAGGCGGCCGAGTGGCTGCGCGACGTGAAGGAAGCGATCTCCGGCTCGAAAGTGGGCGGGTAGCATCAGGCACTGGTTGCACAGGCGGCGGGAGTACTCGCGGAGCGTACCGGAGACGGAGAGCGGGCTCGGTCCGATGGACTCCGTGTTTACGAAGTGCGAGAAGTGCGGGCAGCCGGTGTACGAGAAGGACCTGCGGGCGCGGTTCAATGTTTGCCCGCACTGCGAGTTCCACTATCCGCTCTCGGCGCCGGAGAGGGTGCGGCTCTTGCTGGACGCCGGGTCTTTCGAGGAGCGGGACCGGGGGCTCGTGGCGGCGGACTTGCTGGGGTTCGAGGGTTACGCGGAGAAGGTCGAGGCCGCACGCAAGAAGACGGGGCTCGACGACGCGGTGCTGTCGGGGGCCGGCGAGATCGGGGGCCGCAGGGTCGCGTTCGCGGCGATGGACTTCCGGTTTATCGGAGGCTCGATGGGGAGCGTCGTCGGGGAACGGGTGGCGAGGGCCATCGAGATGGCATACGCGGACGGGCTTCCGCTCGTGATCGTCTCGGCCTCCGGCGGGGCCAGGATGTTTGAGGGCGTCTACTCCCTGATGCAGATGGCGAAGACCAGCGTCGCGCTCTCCCGGTACATGGAGGGCTCGTGGCCGTACGTCTCCGTGCTGACGGACCCGACGTTCGGCGGGGTAACGGCCTCGTTTGCCACGGCGGCGGACGTGGTGATCGCGGAGCCGGGGGCCAGGATCGGGTTCGCGGGGGCGCGCGTGATCGAGGGTACTACGAAGGAGCGGCTGCCGGAGGGCTTCCAGACCGCCGAGTTCCAGCGCGAGCACGGCATGGCCGACCGCATCGTGCATCGGCTCGCACTCAAGGGAGACCTCGAACGGCTCCTGGGGTTCGTCGCGTGAGGAGCGCGGAGTGATCCTGGAGTTCGAGCGGCCGGTGAAGGAACTCGAAGCCCGGATCGCCGACCTGCACCGGCTCGCCGGCCCGAGCGCGGAGCTTCAGGGCGAGATCTCGCGCCTCGAAGACGCCCTCGAATCGGCGAAGCGCCGCATCTACTCGAACCTCTCGCCCTACCAGCGGGTACAGGTTGCCCGTCACCCGGATCGCCCGAACTTCCGCGCTTACCGCGACGCCCTCGCCGACGACTTCTACGAGCTCTCCGGCGACCGCGCCCACGGCGAGGACCCGGCGGTCAGAGGCGGCTTCGCGAGGCTCAGCCGCAGCGGCCACAACGTAATGCTCATCGGCCACGACAAGGGCGCCGACGTGAAGAGCCGGGTAAAGGGCAACTTCGGGATGGCCCACCCGGAGGGCTACCGCAAGGTGCGGCGACTCTACGAGTTGGCCGGACGCTTCGGGATGCCGATAGTCACACTGGTGGACACGCCGGGTGCGTTCGCGGGCCGGCAGGCCGAGGAGCGGGGGCAGGCGTGGGCCATCTCCGAGGACCTCATGGCGCTAGCACGCTCGCCGGTCCCGGTAATCTGCATGGTCATTGGCGAGGGCGGCTCCGGCGGCGCTCTAGCGATGTGCGCCGGAGATTACGTGGGGATGCTGGAGAACTCTTATCTGTCCGTTATCGCGCCGGAGGCTTGCGCCTCGATCATCTTCCGCGATCCCGGCCGGGCGGCGGAGGCGGCGGCGGCCATGAAGATCACGGCCCGCGATCTGAAGGAGCAGAAGATCGTGGACGAAGTCCTCCCCGAACCCTTGGGCGGCGCCCACAACGAACCGGACGCTGCTATAGAGGCTGTCGGCGAGACGCTGGGGCTGGTGCTCTCGGAACTTTCGGACGTAGACCCTCAGACGCTCATGAAGACGCGCTACGAACGCTACCGGCGCATTGGAGCGCACGCGGCAGCCGGACAAGACCCGGCTCTCTCCTAGCTTTCGAGGAAGGCTAGTAGCTCCCGAGCCGTATCTTCGGGCCGCTCTTCAGCGAGGTAGTGTCCGGCTTCGAGCGGCTTTCCTCGCACGTCTTCCGCGTACTCGCGCCAGACGGCTTCCACGTCGTAGAGGCCGTGCATCGCGCCCCGCGCTCCCCAGAGGAGAAAGAGGGGACACGCCAGCTTACGCCCCCGGTCTTCCTCGTCGTGGACAAGGTCTATGGTGGCGGCGGCCCGGTAGTCTTCGCAGCTCGCGTGGATAGTGCGCGGGTCGGCGAAGCACCGCTCGTACTCGGCCATCGCTTCGGGGTCGAAGATGCTCGTGTCGGCGCCGTAGCGGCCGAGCGTCCGGCGCAGGTAGTACATCGGGTCGGCCCCGATGAGGCACTCGGGGAAGTCTGCTGGTTGGATCAGGAAGAACCAGTGGTAGTAAACCGTCGCCAGCTCCTTGCCGGCGGTCTCGAAGATGTGCCGCGTCGGCACGATGTCGAGCGCCGCGAGCCGGATCACCCGTTCGGGATAGTCCAGGGCCATCCGATGCCCGACGCGCGCACCCCGGTCATGGCCGACGACCGCGAACGTCTCGAAGCCGAGAGACCTCATCACCTCGGCCTGATCCCCGGCCATCGCACGCTTCGAGTAGGTCGCGTGTTCGGGGTTTCCTTCCGGTTTGGAGCTGTCACCGTAGCCGCGCAGGTCGGCGGCCACGACGGTGAAGCTCTCGGCCAGGTTCGCGGCTACCCGGTCCCACATGGCGTGGGTCTGGGGGTAGCCGTGCAGGAGCAGGACCGGCGGCCCGGCGCCCCCGTGAACCGCGTTGATCTCCACCCCGCCGGACGTTACGCGGACCTGCTCGAAGCCCTCGAACATACCCTATCCGAAGAAAGTACGGGCGGCCTGGTACAAGTCGTCCGGGACGGTCTTGGTCTCGGCGACGGCCTCGTCGAGCGAGACGGTGACGATGTCGTTGCCGCGCAGGGCGACCATCTTGCCCCACTCGCCGTTGTTGACGGCCTCGGCGGCGCGCAGGCCGTAGCGGGTGGAGAGGATGCGGTCGAACGCGGTCGGGGTGCCGCCGCGCTGCAGGTGTCCGAGGACGACGTGGCGGGTCTCGATGCCGGTGCGCGTCTCGATCTCTTTCGCCAGCGTCTCGGCGATGCCGCCGAGGCGGACGTGGCCGAACTCGTCCTTTTCGGCGTTCTGGGTGGTGAAGTCCTCGGAGAGTGTAACGCCCTCGGAGACGGCCACCAGGCCCCACTTCTCGCCGTTCGCGGCGCGCTTCTCGAAGATCGAGGCGATCTCATCCATGTCCGGCTCGACCTCGGGGATGAGGGTGACGTTCGCGGCGGAGGCGATACCGGCGCCCCAGGTGATCCAACCGGCGTGCCGCCCCATGATCTCCACGACGACCACCCGCTCGTGGCTCTTGGCCGTCGTCCGCAGCTTGTCGATGGCGTCCGTCGCGATGGAGACGGCCGTGTCGAACCCGAAGGTCGTATCCGTGGCCGAGAGGTCGTTGTCGATGGTCTTGGGACACCCGATGACCTGCACCCCGAAGTCCTCGTGCAGCCGTTTGGCGACGCCCAGGGTGTCGTCGCCGCCGATGGCGACGAGGGCGTCCACGCCGAACTCCTCTAGCTGTTTTACGACCTTTTCGGGGTCGCCCTCTTTCTTGTACGGGTTGGTGCGCGAGGAGCCGAGGATGGTGCCGCCCTCCTGGAGGATGTAGCGCACGTCGTCCACGCCGAGGGGCATCACGGTGTCCGCCTCGGGCGCGAGGAGGCTCTTCCAGCCGCGTTTGAG
>CALMWA010000284.1 GCA_937873125.1 uncultured Actinomycetes bacterium
GATCTCACCCACTCGCCGCACCTCCTCGCCCGGCTAGAAGAAGAGTTCGGCCGGGTGAGGACCCTCCTCGATGCCGAACTCTCTAGTAACTGAGTCGGCGCGCTCGTCCTCATAGGCGTTCCAAACGCAACGCACTACACGGCTTGAGTTCCGCGCTGGTCCCACCAGACAAGGCTCCGAGGTAGTTGGCGCTGGTCTAGAGGTTAGGTGCTCGTACCCCGCTCATTTCACGAACTCTTGGCTGGCCACCGTAGACGCGCGGACAACCGGACAAATCATGCAATTGAGTGAGGCGGCTGAATTGTAACCATGAGATCATAGGCGGCGTGGCGTTCCTGTCCGAGGCGGAGCACTCGGGTCGAAGGGGACGTACACCGACACACGAAGGATGGGTTGTAAGGCTTTGGAGATGTGGCCATAAAAAGCCAGTGCCGTAGAGTAAGCAACCCCAGGCGATTCCCGGCAGGACAAGTATGATCGGCTCGCGCCCCTGGATGGTCCGCTACGGTGTAGCCGTCGTGGCCGTGGCGCTGGCTCTCCTGATCAACTCCCTGCTCGACCCCCTCGTGCAGGGCGAAAGTCCGTTCCTCCTCCTCTCCGGCGCGGTGCTGATCGCCGCGGCCTATGGTGGTTTGGGGCCGGGGATATTCGCCACCCTCTTCGGGGCCCTGGTCGTCGACTACTACTTCCTCTCCCCGGTCGGCACGTTGGTGCCCCGCAACGCGGAGCACGGCCTGAGGACCGGTCTCTTCGCAGCGCAGGGGTTGGCCATAAGCGCGATCGGAGCGTGGCTGGCGTCCACGAGGCGGCAAGCCCGGGGATCACTCGAATCCCTCAAGGAGAGCGAGGAGCGCTACCGCCTGCTGGTCGAAAGCGTCAAGGATTACTCTATCTTCACCGTGAGCCCCGACGGGCGCGTGTCCGACTGGAATGCGGGAGCCGAACGCCTCTTCGGCTACGGAGAAGACGAGATCGTCGGCGAGTCCGTCTCCGTGACCTTTACACCCGAGGACGTTCGGCAGGGAGCACCCGAGCGGGAGCTGGAAGTGGCGTTGGATGAGGGGCGGGGCGAGGATGAGCGCTGGCACGTTCGAAAAGACGGCTCCAGGTTCTGGGCCAGCGGCTTCGTGAGACCCATCTGGGACGAAGCCGGCAACCTGAGGGGCTTCGTCAAGGTCGCCCGCGACGTCACCGAGCGTAAGAGGATGGAGGACGCACAGCGGTTCCTGGCCAGGGCGGGCGAGACACTCGCCTCCTCGCTCGACTACCGGGCCACGCTCTCGGGGGTGGCGGACCTGGCGGTGCCTGACCTCGCGGACTGGTGCGCTGTCGACGTCGTGGGTGAGGATGGCTCCCTGGAGAGACTGGCCGTGGCCCACCAGGACCCGGAGAAGGTGAGGCTAGCCTACGAGCTTCAGGAACGCTACCCGTCCGACCCGGAGGCGCCGCGCGGCGTGCACCACGTGCTGAGGACCGGCCAGCCGGAGATGATGTCGGAGATACCCGTGGAGCTCTTGGATCAGGCCGCTCAAAACGAGGAGCACCGCGAGATCATCGGGAAACTGGGGTTAAGGTCATACATGGTGGTGCCGTTGATCGCGCGGGGCAAGACGCTCGGGGCGATCTCGTTGGTTACCGCCGAATCGGGACGCATGTACGGGGAGGCGGACCTCCGGCTGGCCGAGGAACTCGCGAGGCGAGCCGCCCTCGCCGTGGACAACGCCCGCCTCTACGAGGACGCCCAGAAGGAGATCACGTATCGCGAGCGGGCCGAGGAGGCCATGCGGGAGATAAGGGTGGCCGAGCGCAACCGCATGGCCCGGGAGCTCCACGACGGGGTGCTGCAAGACCTCTCCTACGCGGCGGCCGGCATCGAAGTCACGAAGGTCAAGGCCGAGGGTACGGGTCTGGAGGAGGAACTGGAACGGGAGATGGAGGACGTCCGGCGGGCGGTCGGAGACCTTCGCGAAGCGATCTATGACCTGCGCTCCTACAGCCACCACAACCAGAGCGCCAGCCAACTCTTAGAGTCCCTGGTGGAGCTCAACCGTAGCAGGAGCCCGGAGATAGACCTGGAGCTCTCCGTGGACAGAGGATTCTTCGACAGGCTCTCGGAGAGGGAAGGGATGGAGCTGTTGCGCATAGTGCAGGAGGCGCTGACCAACGTGAGGCGTCATTCCGGCGCCAGAAACGCCCGGGTGGCTTTGAGGGTAGAAGGCGACAGGCTAGTGGCCGAGGTCTCCGACAACGGCACAGGCTTCGACCCGGAGGCTCCGCCTGGGGTAGGGTTCAGGAGCATGCTCGAGAGGGTCCAGGCTCTGGGCGGGGAGCTGGACGTGCAGAGCGAACCGAGAAGAGGCACGCGGGTGCTGGTGCGGATCCCTATTTCCAATGTGACGCGCTAGACCGTCGCTTCATGAGGATAAACTCCTTTCAGCAAGACCGGAGCGCTCACCGGCTCACCTAATGATCCGGAAATCGGCCTCTCGGTGGTCTAGGGCTTACGTGCTCGTGAGTTGCGCGCGGGATGTCCTGCATTCTCATTATCGGAAGCTCAGGAGAAATCTCCGAGGCTCCCCTACCGCATTCCGAGAAGCCGACCCACACATGAAGGTGCTGATCCTGCCGGCGAGCCTGGAGTCCGGACTGCGCGACCGGACGGCAAGGTTGGGAGCGGACGCGCAGATAGACAAGACGACAGACAAGTTCGGGAGATATCGCCGCCGAGGTAAGGCGCCTGAGCGAGGGATGATGTGATGTTGGTGGGAAGCTGCGGCGTGGGTATAACAGCAGATAGGAACACAAAAGGAACCGAGACCGGAGGTAAGAAACCGTGCGGGTCCTGTTCGTTGAGTTCCATCGTACGTTCCGCCAGGCGATCTCGTGGGCGCTGGACCAGAGGCCGGATCTGGAGGTGGTCGCGCAAGCCGGCTCCGTCGCCGAGGGCCGCCGTAAAATGGCCGAAGGCGGCATAGACGCCGCCATCGTGGATGTACCCCTACCCGACGAGGGGGCGACAGACCTGGTGCGAGAGCTGTGTGAATCCAACCCCTCCGTGCCGGTCCTTGTGCTGACCACTATCGAGGAGCGCGACGTACACGACGAATTTCTGGAAGCGGGCGCCGCCGAGGTGCTCTCGAAGCGGATCACCCCGGAAGAGGTCATCGCCGCGGTGAGGAGGCTCGCGGGCGAGAAGCCGGCGACGGTGGATGGAGTCAGGCTTCTGATCTCCTACGAGGAGAGCCACCTCGCCTACAGGGATGTCGTGGCGGACTCCATCCGTGCGCTCAGGCCGCGCACCGAGGTGAGGACCGTCTACCTGCAGGCGCTCGAGGATGAGATAGAGCGTGTGGACCCGCACCTGGTCATCTGCAGCCGCCCCAACACCTTCGACTTGGGTGGCAGAACCGCGTGGGTCACGCTCGCGCCCGAGCCGGACGATCCGTCCGAAGTCTGCCTGGACGGACGACGCCGGGTAGTGGAGAACCCAGGGTTAGACGAGTTGCTGGCCGTCGTGGACGAGACGGCAGAGCTGATGAGAGGACGATACTCCCTCGGGGGCTGTTAACCAGTGGCTCCGACCGTTATTGACCGCGCTTCCGCAAGCAAACATTCTTCACGTTGCATGGTGTGCCAACGGAATGCCAGGCGTAAACAACGGGTCGGTCTGACACCCTGACAAGCTGTCCGCCGATTACAAGGCTCCTAGCTCAAGACGCCGAGCTGCCGCATCATGCCCATCGCGTCGGAGACGGTGTGGGACGTGGAGATCTTTCCGTCCTCCACCCGGTTCATCTCCACCCCCATCACCTCGACCCGCTTGCCGGTTGGCTCGACGCCCATCATCGCGCCCTCGTGGGTTCCGGTGAGGGTCCAGCGGTGGGCGACGATGTTCCCCTCGCAGATCATCTCCCCTATCTCGAAGTGGAGGTCCGGGAAGGCCTCGCGGTACATGCCGATGAGCTGCTTTATCCCCTCCGAGCCCTGCGGCGCCTCGGGGGCGGTGGGGTCGTGGTTGACGTGATCGGGGGCCACGAGCTCGTCCACCGCTTCGAGGTTCCCGGCATTGATGACCTCTTCGATAAAGCGGCGGACCACGGCCTTGTTCTCCTCAATCGTCATGGTGCTCCTATCTCTAGCTTGTCCACGAGAGTTGTACCCATAAGACAGAAGACAGGCATAGGCTCGTATCCCGGCACTCGGCCCTCTCAGAGGTGTTTGCCCGGTGCGGGTTTGGGTAACAAAAGTGTCAATAGAGGGAGCGTAAAGGAGGCAAGAGCCATGTGCTACTCGTACAGAGACCGGCAGGCGGAGGAAGAGGCCCGCCGCCGGCGAGAGGCGGAGGATCTCAGGCGCCGGGAAGAGCAGGCCCGGCGGACCGAGAAGCAGAAGGCCGATAAGGAGCGCAAGCTGGTAAGAGCCTAGCGCGAGCCTCCGATCTCCGGCACAACCGCATAAACACGGAGGCCCCGGATACGCTCCGGGGCCTTTTCCTGTGCTCTGTTTCCGAGTGGGCGATGTTCGGGACTTACGGCGTGTTAGGCTTGAAGTATGCCTGTATCCGATGGGAGGAGAACGCGATGATCGAGGTTTATCAGAAGGAAGGTTGTCCATACTGCAAGAAGGTCCGGGCATACCTGAGCGAAACCGGGCTCTCCTGGGTGGCGCACTCCGCCGAGCCCGGCAGCAAGTCCGCCGAGGTGCTGGAGAAGCTCTCCGGCAGCCAGCAGGTACCGTTCCTGGTGGACGCCGAGCGGGGCGTGATGATAGGCGAGTCCGACGACATCGTCGAGTACCTGGATACCAACTACGCCGCGAACGGCCGCTAAAGACCGCCGAAGACCGGCGGACGCACGAAGGAGAGCGGGGCTCGTGGTGTGAGTCCCGCTCTCTTCCATTCCGAAAGACCAGCTTCTACCTGTGAAGCTGTCCTCTTATGGCTCCGCCGGGGAACGGGCGGTTGTGAACGTTGACGTAGTAGTCCGAGGGGGACGTCCTGAGATCCCTGGAGAGCGCGCGGCTGATGTTCGCGCAACCGCTGGAGAAACCGTTCGTCGGCGGCTTCAGCGTCACGACGATGGGACCGGCCACGCCCCGCGGCGCCTCGTGAATGTGGGCATCCTGCGCCGGGGCTATCCGCTTGGCCTTCAACTGGTAACAGACCCTCGTCGGGCTGACGATCAGCTTCGCGTCCCCGATGCCGTTGCGGTCGCCCGGCCCCGGAACCTCTTGCTCCCCGGTCAGGGTAGCTTCGAGGGTAACCACCCGCGCGGGCGCCGCCAGCGCCACCCCCGCCACGGTAAGCATAGCCACCATGCCTAGAGCCAGAACCATCAACAGTCTGCGTCTCACGCCAGACCTCCTCCGTTTCGCGCAACCCCACCAATAGGCCGCTTTGTCATTCAGCTTACAAGCCAGGAAATGTTTCGTACATACCGCAAATGAACTAAATATTTCTAGCCCAAACGGGCCAGCAGGTTCGGGATCGGGTGGATCAGACGCGCTCGGCGCGGACGATGAGGCGCTGCGAGTAGCCGGGTCCGGTGCAGGTCTGTAGCGTCACCATGTCGCGGCCCCGGATCTGACCCATCACCCACGACTCGCTGGGGTCCACGACGAACGAGTCGCTCACCCGGTACTTGAAGCGATCGCCATTCCGGTTCCTCAGCAGGACCTCGTCGCCCCTCCCCAGCTTGTCCAGGTTATAGAACACCAGGTAGCTGCCCGTCCCACCGTAGCCGAGGCGGTGGCCCTCCAGGTAGACGTTTCTCTGAGCGCCGCCGCTCCAGGGCATCGAGGTCTCCGGGACGTGGCGGACGCCGGCATCCAGTGCCCACTCCTCGCTCGAACTGAAGACCGGCACGTCATAGAGGCCGATGGCCTTTACGGTCAGGCCCATCACCGCCCCGGCCGTCAGCCCGTAACGGCGCGGCCCGTTGGCCCCCTGGATCTGTTCATCATTCGGCACCGCCCAGCCCTGCGGCGTAGTCTCCCGCGGTTCAGGCTCCGGCTCCGGCGTCGGGGCGGGCTTCGGTTTCGGTGAAGGTTCCGGCTGAGACTCGGGCTTCACGGCCACCTCCGGTTTCGGCTCAGGAGCAGGCGCGGGGGATGCTTCCTCGGCCTTCACCTCGGGAGCCTTCGTCTCCTCGGGCGCCACCCGCTGGGGTTCGCCGTACTCGAGCCTGGGCTCCGGCGACGTCTCTGCGACCTTAGTTGCTGCGACCACCGGCTCACCGGGCTGGAGGAAGACAAAGACGGCGACGCCGACAGCCATCAGCAGGGCCGCCGACATCAGCGCAATGCCCGCCTTGAGAAGCACCCGCTCTCCCTACCGCCGCAGGGTGGCGCGCACGAGCAACCCTCCGCCAACGAGGAGCAGACTAGCCACTATCAACCCGAGTGACGGACCGCCCGTGTTGGCGAGGGTCTTACCGGGGACCGTACCGGCGAGGACGTTCGCACTACCCTCACACTTTTGCGACACCTCGGTGGAGTACTGCGTGGCGGCGGCCCCGCCTCCCTCGGCCAGCTTGATGAGCTGCTCGCAGGTCAGGTTGACTCCGCCAGCGCTCACGGTCCCATTGTTGTCTGCCGTAATCGTACCGTTTCCATCACCGGGACCAGGACCAGGACCAGGACCGGGACCAGGGCCGGGACCAGGGCCGGGACCAGGGCCGGGACCAGGATCGGTTGCGGCGGCTCGCACTAGCGTGGTTTCGGTATCTCTGTCGATCAGGAAACGATTGAAGCGTACCTCTGCGGTGTTCTCTATGGTTCCCGCGCCGTCCGGGTCCACGGTGATCCTTATTGAAGCAGTCTGATCTGGGTCGAGATCAGCGGTGCTCACACAACGAATTCGCCCCGTAGGCGGGTCCAGCGGATCGCAATCAAAGAAATTGGAGTCCACGGAAACGAGTCTCACATCACCGATGGGCAGCTCGTCTATGACGACCAGGTCTCTCGCACGAATAGGCGTATTTTCGTTGTTGGTCACCTGCAGGGTGTACTGAATGTTGCTCCCCACGTTGACCGGGTCCCTGTCGTCTTTCTTGTCGAAGGTGAGGTTGGGACCGACCCTGGTGGTAGCGCTGTCACTACTCGTGGGAGCATCCGGGCTGGTGGCCGTCGCCGTGTTGGTGATTGTTCCCGTCGCCGTTGGCCTAACATTGATGGTAACGGTGCGGGACTCTGTGGCAGCAAGATTGCCCAGGTTGCACCTCACGGTGCCGGAATCTCCTGGGTCTGGCGTAGTGCATGTAGCACCAGCTGGGGGGGGCACCGAGACGAACACGGTGTTTGCCGGTAAGTTGTCCGTGAGCACGACGTTCGTGGCGAGAGCATCTCCAGTGTTCGTTACCACTATATTGTAGGTGAGTACCTCACCCACCAAGACTGGATCGGGGCTGTCGGTCTTGTTGACGGTGAGATCCGCTGCAGCCCACGCCGGGTTCGCCGCCGAGGCGGAGCGGG
>CALMWA010000285.1 GCA_937873125.1 uncultured Actinomycetes bacterium
GGCCGGGAGGTCGCCGGCTCCCGGCACCGTATGGGCGAGCTTCTCGCCGAGGAAGCGCCGGTCGAGGCCGACGTGGTGATCCCTGTCCCGGACTCCGGGATGATGGCGGCGGTCGGATACTCGCAACGCAGCGGCATCCCGTATGCGGAGGGGCTCATAAAGAACCGCTACGTCGGGCGGACGTTCATCCAGCCGACGGATGGGATGCGCCAGCTCGGCATCCGGCTGAAGCTCAATCCCTTGCCGTCCGTGATCGAGGGCAGGAGGGTCGTCGTGGTGGACGATTCTATCGTGCGCGGCAACACGAGCCGCAAGCTGGTCGAGTTGCTCTACGAGGCGGGGGCGAAGGAGGTCCACTTCCGGGTCTCGTCGCCCCCGATCACCGGCCCCTGCTACTACGGCATAGACATGGACAGCCCGGATCAACTCGTCGGCGCCAACTACTCGGTCGAGGAGATCCGGCAGCAGATCGGGGCCACCACCCTGGCCTACCTCTCGAATGACGCGATGGTCGCCGCCACCGAGCAACCCAAAGACCGCCTCTGCCGCGCCTGTTTCGACGGCGATTACCCGACCACCGGCACCGCCAGCAAGTTCGCTCTGGAGAACCGGACCCACCACGCCGTCGCGCGGGGCGGATGAAGGACACAGCCGTAACCTCCCCCGAGGTCGAAGCCGTCTTGAAGTGGCACGAGGCTCTGAACGACAGAGACATGGAGCGTCTTATATCGTTGTCGGACCCGGAGATCGAGGTGGGCGGCCCGCGCGGTTCCGGCCGTGGAACGCAGCTTCTGCGCGAGTGGGTGGAGCGCGCGAACATCCGTCTCGAAGCCCGGCGCGTCTTCCATCGGTCGGAGACGGTGGTAGTGGAGCAAGAAGCGGAATGGCGCTCCGCCGAGACGGGAGAAGTTTCGGGCAGCCAGATCGCCGTTTCCACCTTCGCCGTCCGCAACGGACTGGTGGCGAGCGTGCTGCGCTACGACAGCCTTGCGGACGCCTTGCGCGTGGCGGACCTCGACGGGTCGGGCGAGACGAAGCGCTCTTGAACGGCTACGGGCTACGGATTCGCCGGTACGAAGGTGGTGACCGCGAGCCCGTATGGCGGTTGCACGACGCTGCCATGCGTGAGGCTGGGATACACCTCGGAGAAGGCTCCTGGTACGATGACCTGCACGAAATACAGAACGTCTACCTCGGGGACAGCGGAGAGTTCCTGGTAGGCATCGTCGACGATGAGGTAGTGGCGATGGGAGCCCTAAAGAGAACCGCTGCCGGCCGGGCTGAGATCAAATACATGCGCGTGGCCCCGCGCCTCCAACGGTGCGGGTTCGGCCGGGAGATCCTGACCGCGCTTGAGGGACGCGCCACCGAGCTTGGCTACGAGACGTTG
>CALMWA010000286.1 GCA_937873125.1 uncultured Actinomycetes bacterium
CGCGTCGCCGGCGAATCTGGCCCGGTAGTACGTGTTCTTGAGCGGCGTCACTCCCGGGAGAGCAAAGTTACCGTCGGCGCCGGTGGTAAGCTGGCCGTTCGGCACCGGGACGAAGATGCTCGCGTCGGTCGCCCGCTGCTCCAGCACTATCTGCTTACCGGAAAGCGGCGCGGCGCCCAGGGAGAGCTTCCCGGAGAGCGTCGAGGCTTGGCCGTAGTTCAGGGTCGCGGGGCTCGCGCCCAGGGTAATGCTGCTCCTCATGATCACGTCCACAGCCACCCCGGCGCTCGTAACGGAGCCTATGCCCGCACCCGGGTCCCCGGCGAAGCGCACCCGGTACTCGGTGTCCCTGGACGGCTTCACGCCCGCGAAGCCGAAGTCGCCGTCGGCGTTGGTCGGTACGCTTGCGACCTCGGTAAAGTCCGGCTGTCCGGCGGGCCTAGCGTCGAGGAACACGTTCTTGCCGGAGGCCGACTTCGTCCCGCCGGTGGCCTCGTAGGTCAGCTTTCCGGAGAGGGCTGTCGTAGCGCCGAGATCCAGCGTTACCGGGCTCGCGGCGAGCGTAATCCCGGAAGTAGCGACGGCGGCGGCGCTCGCGGAGGCGGGACCGGATTCCTGACCCGCCGGGCCGTCGACCGCCGTGACCCGGTAGTACGAGGTCGAACCCTTCGGCGCGTCCGTGTCCGTGAGGCCGGGAGTGGTGATCAAGCCCAGGGTATTGAGCTTGACGTAGGTCCCGCCGGGAGAGTCGCTGCGGTAGACGTTGTAGCCCACGACGTCGATCTCGGTGTTGGCGGTCCATCCGACGTCCACGCCGGCGGTCGTGCCGGTCGCTTGAACACCCGTCGGGATCGCGGGGGCGGCGTCCAGGTTCGCGCCGTAGACGTCGTAGGTACCGAAGTTGGTCGCACCCACGCGCTGGGACTCCCAGACCACTGTCTCGCCGTTGATCTCGGGGGTCGTCTGCGGGGTGGCCCCCGCGGTTATCTGGAGCTCCTCCCCGGTAGAGAGGTCCCTGGCATAGATGTTGGCGTTGCCATCGCGATGGTCCTCCCAGACCACGAGGTTGCCGCTGATGGCCGGGGCCACCTGGTCGCTAGGGTTCGTGGTGATCTGGAACACCTCGCCGGACTCAAGGTCCTTGGCGTAAACATCCCTACCGAAGATGTCGTAGTTGGCGACGCTCTCCTGGCGCCAGACCACGATGCTGCCACTGATAGCCGGCGTGTCGGCGAAGCTGTCGCCTGTACTGACCGGAAAAGCCTGTCCAGTCGAGAGGTTCTTGGCATAGATATCCGAGTTACCGGTGATGTTGCGATCGTCCTGCCAGACTACGGTATTGCCGCTGATGGCCGGATTGACCTTGTTACCGTCGTCGCCGGCGGCCACCAGAGCCTCCTGATCGACGTCCAGGTCGTAGCTGTAGATCTCCCACTTGCCGCCGCGGTTGTCCTCCCAGACGACCACGTTGCCGCCGATGACCGGCTTGCGCTGGTCGCCGGGTCCGGAGGCGATCAGGAACTCCTGGCCAGGCGCCGAGAGGTCAGTCGGTATCCTGTAGCCGTATATATCGGAGTTGCCGTTTCGGTCATCTTCCCACACCACAACCTTGCCGTCGGTAACGGGCTTGCGCTTGACACTAACCCCCGACGCCACCAGAAACTCCGCGTTGGTCGAGAGGTTTTTGCCGTAGATGTTGGAGAGTCCGTTGCGCTTGTCCTCCCACACCACGACGCTGCCGCTGATGTCGGGGGCTAGCTGGTTGCTGCTGAGGGTGGAAACAGGGAACTCATCTTTCTTTACCGCCGCGTCCGCAGGCCTCGCATCCACCAAGAGAGCAGCGAGTAGTATGGAGAGCAGAAGCGCCCATAGCCGAGTCTTCGGTATGGAAGCGAAGATCGCCTCCTCCGTCGAACGATCCGGCAGACTCTTCTCTGAACCTCTCATTCGCTTACCTCTCTAACTCGAACCATGAAAACAACCTGACTGAATCGTGAACTAAACGCTCTTCGGCAACCTCGTAAATATGGATGATCTTTTGCTAGCTCAACTGAGCTAGCACACTTCGAGCGTCGCCGCGTCAACGAAGAGCCTCGTCCAAAGATGGACGGGGCTCTTCGATCGGGCATGTTTTGGGTACTACCGAGTCACCTTAAACCTCCTGACGGGGCTCGCGCTAGCGAGGTGGTCCCCGTCTCCCGCGAAGTTGACCTGCACGGCGTAGACGCCCGCCACGGGTGGCTTGTAGGAGAAGCTGTATCGGGAGCCCTTCAAGGGCAGGTTCCTGACCACGTCCGCGCCGGGCTTCCTGATCGTCAGCTTGACCTTGCCCGTGTGGGCCGGGGCGACTGCGCCGGAGATCACGCGGCTCTTGCCCAGCTTGACCGTGGGCGCTCCAGCGTTCAGCGCGACCGTGGACGCGGCCTTGGCCGGGGCGGGAGCGGCTTGCACGACCACCTGCTTGACGACGCTCGTAGAACCGACGAGGCCGCTGCTCGGAGCCCCGGCGAAAACCGCCCGGTAGTCGGTGGTCTTCGCGGGCTTGACGTTGGCGAGGCTGAAGTTGCCATCGGCGTCGGTTCGGAGCTCTCCGCCCGGCACGGCGGTGAAGCTGGCCGCGCCCGCGGGCTTCTGCTCCAGGACGACCGGCCTGTCCGCCACGGGACCGCTCGCGGTGGCGAGCCTGCCGGAGAGGGTCGTGGCGCCGCCGGGCTTGATGCTGGCGGGGGCCGCGTCGAGCGCGAGGGTGGTCGCGGTGTTGGAGATCTCGAGCGGCAGCAGCGGATGCCCGCCGGCCCTCGGGTCGTCCACGGGGCCGATGGGAGTCGGGTTGAGGGCAGCGGCGGCCGAGGGCCGCGGGTACACCCGCATCAGGCCCCACTCCCCGCCCGAGACGTGGTACAGGGAGACCACGTCGCCGTAGCGGTAGTCGCCGGGGAAGCCCCCGCCCGCCCCGGAGGAGAGGTGGGCGTTGATGGACCGGCCCACGCTGAAGCCGCTCTGGGCGCCAGCCAGGTCGGAGCCGGGGTCGTTCGGCTGCTTCTTCCAGGCGTGTCCGGATATCTGGAAGGAGTGCGGCGTGCGCTTGTCCGCTCCTTGGAGCACCCGCATCCGCGTCGGGTCGCCGGCGTAGGCCCGGAAGATCGGGGTGTCCGGGTCTCCGTTGACCCTGGAGCTGAACACGTTCGAGAGGGCCTGCCCGTCGAGCGGGTTGAGATCCGTTGCCTCCACGGGTTCCCGTCCGAGGCGGTTCTTGAACCGCTCGCTGGCGTAGTTGAAGCCCTTCTCGCCCTGCTCCTCGAAGTCGATGCCCCCGGGGACCTCGGGCTCCGGCGGAACTCCGGGCTCCGGCGGGGCCTCGGGAACCCCGATGATCGCGCCGGCCTTGTCGCGCAGGTTCATCCCGTCCTGGAAGATGGCGGTGAACTCGCGGAAGTCGTTGTTCGGGCCCGGCACCCGGATGTCGGCGGAGGCCCCGCTCTTTACCGGCTCGCCGGTCTTCGGGTCGGTGTAGGTCGAGCCCTGGGGCTCTATGTTCAGGCCCGCGAAGAGGCCATGGTGCTTGTGGCCGCGCACGTCACCGTAGTCGGTGAGGTTAGTGGCCCCGAGCTCGCCCTTCCCCGGGTCGTCGGCGTACCAGCGGTAGAGCTTGGTGTCGCCGGGGGCTACCGTCTGGTCGCGGTTGTAGCCGACAGCGGTGCCGTCCGAGCCACGCACGTCGTACTTGACGAGCTGCGGGTTGAGCGAGACTCGCAGGCCGGCGCGGGTGCCGGAGAGGGGCTCCGTGGCTACCATCGCGTCGCCGTCCGCCGCTCCCTTGTGGTTCAGGAAGTTCGGGGTGAGCTTGTTAGTCAGGCGCACCTCGATGCAGTCGCCCTCGTTGGCCCGCAGCACCAGGGGCTCGGGCTTCCTGGTGCCGGCCTTGATGGCCGCCTCGTCCTCGGCGAGGGCGTAGATCAGACCGTACGGGTCGTTGTCGCCGGCCTTGTTGTACTCGAGCTTGGTCTCCATGGCGACGACGTTGAACCTCTTTATCGGGGCGCCGGTCTTGCACGGGTTGCCGGGCGAGTTCGCCTCGGGGGGCGCCACGCCGGACCCGCTGCCGGGAGTCGTCGCGACGGGAGCGGCGGGGTCCGTCGTCGCGTCCGGCGAGGGGTTGTCCGGGAGGGGCAGGAGCGAGGGCGTCCGCGCTCCGCGGGCCCTGAGTATGCCCCACATGCCGCCGTAGAGGTCGTCGATGGACGTGCCCGAGTAGAGGTAGTCCCCGATGCAAGCCTCGTCACTCGCCCCGCAGGTGACCTTCGGGACCTCGAAGTTGGGCGCGTCGGAGACGCCGACGGTCTTGGCGTTGACCAGCGGCGAATCGGGGTCGTCCGGCTCCTCGCGCCAGCGCATGCCGTTGAGCTGGAAGACGTGCGCCTCCTCCTGGGAGCCCTGGATCAGGCGCATGCGGACCGGGTCTCCGGCGTAGGTGTTGAGCACCGGGGTCTGCGGGTCCCCGAAGACCGTCGAGCTGAAGGTGTACGCCGGGTCCACGGGCTGGCCGTTCTTCGTGTCGCGCAACTGGAACGGGGCGTTCTTGTAGTTTATGCCCACGGTCCCAGGGTCGTTCTCCGGGAACTCCTCCGGCGCGTTCGGCGCGTTGATGGTGTCCGACTTCAGTTGCGGGTTTCCGCCCGGCTTGGTCAGGGATACGAAGTCCTGGAACGCCAAACCGAACTCGCGGAAGTCGTCGTCTGGCTTGGGACCTATGAGGTCCATTGCCGTCCCGGTCGCGGCGCCGGTGCACTTGTTGCTCTCCTCCGGGACACTGGGATTGCTGCCGCAGACCTCGCCGTTGGCGGGGTTGTTGATGGGCTGGTAGAACTCTCCCGTCTTGGGGTTGCGCGCGTCCATCCCCTTCGGCTCGACGACCAGGCCGCCGAACAGGCCGCGGTTCTGGTCCACCGCGGCGAAGTGGTGGTCGTGGGAGAAGACGGTCCTGAGCTCGTAGTCGGCGTACCAGCGCTCGCTGATCGTCTGTCCCGGCGCGAGCCCCTGGGAGGTCGTGTTCGGGTCGTAGTCGTTCGGCAGCGGGAGCCGGCACGCGCCCGTGGCCTCGTTGGTCGTGCACTTCGTGCCGGTGGTGTCGGCCAGCACTTCCTTGTTGAAGTCCGCCTGGTCCTTCGTGAAGGCTGCCCCCTGGTAGTTCCAGCCGTTCGAGGAGCCGTCGGAGCCGAGCACGTCGAACTTAACGAGGTGGATGTGCTGGCCCATCATGTTGGTCTGGGCAAGCTTGATGAACGCGTCGTTGCCGATGAAGTTGGGGAGCCGGTTGGTGAGGTTGAAGTTGATGCAGTCGCCGGCGTTGGCCCGGAAGAACAACGGCTCGGGCTCTTTATCCCCGGCTATGATGGCGTCGGCGTCCTTCGTGGGCACCAGGATGCGGCCCTGGGTGTCCTTGTCCCCCCTCTCGTTGTAGACAAGGGGCCTCTGGATCACGGTGACGTTATAGGTGACCTCCCTGGTGGACCCCGACGGGCAGGGGTTCTTGAACGGGGCGCCGGGCAGGGGCTCGCGCTGGTTCCCGTTCGCATCCTTGCCGTAGTTGAGGTTCTGGACGCCCTTCTCGACGGCGAGCTGGTCGGCGACCTCCTTCTGTTTGGGGGTCAGGTTCGGGTCGTTCGGGTCGAGGTTCGGGTCGAGCGCCTGGCCGGCCGCGATCCGCATCGCCGACTGGAGGTCCTCGCGCTTGACGGTCGCGGGGTCGTCCTGCTTCAGGTCTTCGCGAACGGGCGTGGCGGGATTATCGGCCACGCCGCTGGGCGCCGTCTCGTAGATACCGCCCGGAGGCTGGGGAGCGCGCCAGCCCGTCTTGCCGGGGATGAAGCGCGGGTAGCCGGGGTTCTCCGACGTGGCCGCGGGCTGGGCGGCCCGATCTTTGAGCGGCTTCAGAGGACGCACGTTTATGCCGTCGGGGGTCTTGTTGCTGCCGTCTTCGAGGACGTCGTGGACGCGCATCAGGGACCAGAACCCCTTGGCGAAGTGCGGGTAGAGGTGGCAGTGGAAGATCGAGTCCCCAAAAGTCCCCGGCTTGCTGCCGGCACCGTAGAGGAGGTCGGCCGTGAAGGTCTCGCCGGGCCCGAAGGTCTGGGAGTCGATGGTGGTGGACTCGGGGCGGTTGGCGTCGGTTATGGGACCCTCGGGGGCGTTGGAGGCGCCCACGTCCTTGGACTCGCCGAGCCACTGGTTGGCGTGCATGTGGAAGACGTGGGTGTCGTCGAGGCCGACGTTGCCGAAGCGCACCTTGGTCGGGTCGTTGGGGTAGGTGCGGAACACGTTGGAGACGTAGCACGAGCCGCCGGGCTGCTGCTCCAGGCCGCAGTCCTCGCGGCTGATCTTTTTCTCTGGGTCGTTCGGATCGTTCTCGGGCTTCCAGGGGCCGGGTCCGCTGGCGAGCTTGACGAGGGCCGGGTCGCCGTAGACCCAGGAGGAGAGGGAGGTCTCCTCGCCGACCGAGTCAGGGCCGCGGTTGGGGATGCGGTTCTTGTCCGGCTCGATACCGTAGTTGAAACCGTAGCCTATGCCGCCGGGGACCTCGTCCTGGGCTATCTGCACGCTCTCCCGGAAAGACTTCCCTCCCGGCGGGTTGATGTCGGCGTCCACGTACGGGTCGCCGCTCTGCTTGGTGATCCTGTCATGGTCCTTGACCCCGGCGTAGATGGGCTCGCCCGTGTTCGGGTCGGTCCAGGTGGAGCCGGGCGGCTCGACGGCCAGGGCGCCGTAGAGACCGTAGGCGGTGCTGCCGCCGTCGCCCTCACCCCCGGCGACCGCCCCCTGATCTCGGAACAGGTAGAGCCCCTCCTCTGGGACGTTCCAGAAGTAGGTGATCCTGTTCTCCCGCTCGGGCGTGTCCGGGTTGTCCTTGTTGGGCACGGTGGTGTCCTCGTTGTAGCCGACCGCGCCGCCGTCGGAGGTCTGGGCGTCGTAGGTGGGGCCGGCGACCTGCATGGAGGCGCGGGGGTTCATGAGCCGCCCGCCCCACTGCCGGTCGTTCATCTCGTTGGTGAAATCCACCTTGACGCACTCGCCGGCGTTGGCCCGCAAGACCAGCGGACGGGGCCTGAGGCGGCGGTTGTCGGCCCCGGCGGGGTCGTTGGCCGGGTTGAGGGTGCCGTCGGCGTTCTTGCCCAGCTCGACGGACCAGTTCTTGGTCGCCAGCTTGTCGCCCTGGAGCACGTAGATCTGGCCGTCGGGGACTACGTCGCCCCAGCGGTTGAAGGGGACATTTACGTTGATGGCGGCCACGTCGTAGGAGCGGTCGTAGGAGGCAGCCGAGCAAGACGGCGCCGCCTGCGCCTCGACCGGCCTGGAGAAGAAGTCCCCGCCGAGGACCGCCGGGCCGCCGACGATCAGGAAGCCCGTCGCGAGGCCCGCGAAGGCCGTCAGGGCGCGCGGACGCCAGAGGTCTATCTCGCGCAGAGCCCTCCGGGGGGTCTCCCACGGAGCACCGCGAAACGCGGCGACGGCGAGCAGGACGAGGAAGCCCGCGATGAGGGCCACGCCCGCGCCGCGTCCAGCCTGCCCCGCCTGCTCCGCGAAGGACGCGCCCGCCGCGGCGTGGCGCATCGCCATCCCGCCGCCCGCCGGCACGCTCGCGACCGCGTACGCCGCGGCGACGGTGAGCGCCCAGGTGAGGCGGTGGGCGAAGACAGTAGCGTCCTCGCCGAAGAAGAACCCCGCGCCGCACCGGGCGAGCGGGGTGGCGACGAGCAGGACCAGGGCGGAGAGCGGGACGGCGAGCAGGGCCCCCCGCAGGAGGTCCTGCGCCCCGCCCATGCCGGGGTTGAGGAGGTAAGCAACGGCCCCGACGCCGAGCGCCTGGACCACGCCGAGCGCGACGTACAGAAGGGATTTCCGAGTCTCGCCCGCGAGCGCGACGAGCGCGGCCACGAGCGCAAGCTCCGCGACCGTGGCGGTGAGGTCCAGCGCCCCCGCCGCCTCGACTATTCCCGCGTGCGGCCCGGCGAAGGGGATGCCCGCCGTGCGGGTGATGATGTAGAAGGCGACGATGCCGAGGTTGCCGGCAATTCCGGCGAAAAACAGCGAGCGTCCGGGCCAGCGCAGGATAGCCACCCCGAAGAGACCCTGGGCCAGGGCCGTTATCAGGAAGAACGTCCCGTAACCCCACCACTCAGCGAGGTGCTCGGGTGCGGCCCACAGGTGGATCCCGGCCGCCGTCATGGAGAGCGTGGCCGCCGCGTACAGGCCGAAAGGCCGCGCCAGAGCCATGAAATTTATGCTGTTCCCGGAGATACGATTCGCCACCATCAAAGCTCTCCTCTTGAGTCTTAGTCTTCTACGCTATGAATGATGGATCAGCGAAACCCGTCCGCCATCGTAAAGATGGGCGATCTTTTGCTAGCCCAGTTGGACTAGATTTTTCTAAAGCCGGCCTTGATGGGCCTTTCAGGACCTCTTTCAGGTTCCTATTCGAGCAGTCCAGCCTCTCCTACGGGCGCGACACGCAGGACCACCCGCCCCAGGAGATCCTCCTCCCCCACCGGCCCGAAACTGCGCGAGTCCTTGGAGTTGGAGCGGTTGTCGCCCATCACGTACACGTGGCCGGCCGGAACCTTGTCGGGTCCGTAGAATGTCGAGTCGGTGAGCTGGTAGTCCACGTAGGACTCCCGCATCTGCTCCCCGTTCACGTACAGTACGCCGTCCCTCGTGGCGACCTTATCGCCGGACAAACCAACGATGCGCTTTATGGTCAGTTCTCCCTCGGGGTCGCTGAAGACGGCCAGATCGCCGCGTTGGGGTTCGGTGAAGCGGTAGGCGAGCTTGAGGGCCAGCACGTGGTCGCCGACTTTCAGCGTCGGGGACATGCTCTCCGAGGGAATCAGGAATATCTCCGCGACGAACGGTCGGATCACGCCGAACATCAACGCCACCGCGATGAACATCATCAGCAGCAGATCGAAGGCACTACCCCGCCTAGTCTTCGGCCGTTCCTCGCGCATCCCCGTACTGTACTCTCCGTCGTGGGATTCGTCCTTGCCGGCCTGCGTTCTCCCGTGGACGCTCGCGTCCCCGAGAAATATTCTCAATACACTATCCCGGACAGTCGAAGCGACCAGAGGGCGAGGCCCAGCACGAGCAGGGCGTTCACCGCGAACCTCCGGTAGGCGCCCGAGAGCATGCTAACCAGAAGGACGATAACTGCCACCTCAGAGGCCGTCGCCACCATATCCAGCGCTCCGGCCTCCTCCGCCACACCGGCGTGAGGCCCGACGGGTAGGCCGGAGGTGCGCGAGAGCAGGTACACGAAAACTATTCCCAGGTTGATCCAGACACCGGAGAACGCGAGCCTCTGCCCCGGCCAGCGCAGGAGCGCGACGCCGAAGAGACCCTGGACGAGAGCGGCTCCCAGATAGAAGGCTCCGTAGACCCACCAGTCACCGAAGTGTCCCGGCATCATCCACAGATGCACGAGCCCCGCTGTCATGAGCAGCGCCGTCCCCGCATAGACCGCGGCGTCCACGCCCAGGGGCCGGGACTTCAGGCCGTCTTCGACGCCGGTGTTGCTGATCGTGTTCCGCGCCCCGGAGAGCGTGGGAGATATGAAGTTCGTCCTCAACATACGCCTCTCCTCCTTTCGGGAGGGGGTGATCTTCATCCCTGAAGCCGTTTTCTAACGACGTTACGAGATCACCCGGAACTTCCAGGTCTTTACCGTGCTGCGCCCCTGCGCGTCGGTCGCCACTATCTTTGCCGAGTGCCACCCGAGCCGCAGCCGCTTGCAGGTGTACGTCAGGTTGCCGGAGGCCGGGCTGTAGCTGAACATGCTCTTTGCTCGGCCGTCTATGTAGAGTTTGATGTTCGCCTTGGCGAGCTTCGCCGGGGAGTCCTTGACCTTGGCGATGATGGTCGGGGTACGGTCCTTGGTCATCGCCGCGTTCCTGGGCCGCAGGATGGAGATCACGGGCGCCCGGTTCGCCGGGACCGTGGGCTCGGAGGTGGTCTCTTCGGGAGGCGTATCTTTCCACAGCGGTCCGGCTTCGGATATCGGCTTGGCCGGAGCGGATGACCAGGCCGGGCCGTCGGTGCCGACCTGGAACTGGGTCATCATGTCGTGATCCTCGTGGATCAGGTTGTGGCAGTGGATCATGTACTTGCCCTTTTTCTCCGGGTCGAACTTCATGATCACGCGAACCGTCTCGCCCTCGGCGACGTAGGCCACGTCCTTGGGGCCGTTCTCCCAAGGATGGGCCGGTCCCCCGTCACGGGAGAGGATCTTGAAGTCCACGAGGTGGACGTGGATCGGGTGGTTCCACCCGCCGCTCTTGTTGGTAAACTCCCAGATCTCAACGTCTCCCGGAGCTGGATTCGCGTCCACGCGGTTCGGGTCCCAGATTTTGTCGTTGATCGTCCACATGTCGGTTCCGCCCACGCATACACCATTCGCATCTTCGGTCCCGCCTACGCAGGAGCGTCCGAACTCGAAGTACCGGGTGCGAACCGCCTGGGAGGCTTGCAGCTTCATAACCTCGCTATTTGGATTGAGCTGGGCGGGGACCTCATTGTTCGAGATATCGGTGGCGTCGGAGACCACGTCGAAGCGCATGACTTTGTTAGTTGTAGGATAGTCCACGACGTTGGGTACGCCCCTGTTCTGCAGGACTATCTGGTCTCCGACGTTGTACTTGGCGAAGTCTACAACGATCTCGTAACGCTCGGCCA
>CALMWA010000287.1 GCA_937873125.1 uncultured Actinomycetes bacterium
CTGGGAAGCGAGTTCGGGGCCGGGCTGCCGGACGCCGAGAGGGCGATGCTGGGCTACCGGCTGTCCCTCGGGGTCGGGGTGACCGCGGGTGTCGTCCAGATCCTGTTCGGGGTGACCCTCATCGTCGTGTTGCTCTTGCGGCCCGCCGGGCTGGCCAGTCTGCTCCCCGGTCGCTCCCGCCGTGCGTTCGCCGAGACCGTGGACGTGGCCCGGGCCGCGGCGGAGAACTCGGACACTCGCGACGGCATAATAGGCTTCGTCGGGGTGTCGGTGGGGGCGTCGCTCGTGCTGCTGGCGGCCCAGGATGCGGAGCTGGCCGACCGGATCTCCGGGGTCTCGGTGGTCGCTCCCTATGCCGACTTGAAGAAGGTCCTCCGACTCGCCACGACCGGCACCTACCGAGGCGACGGCAAGTCCTTTCAGTACGCGACGCCCGACTACCTCCGGCTCGTGACCGCCCGCTCGCTCGTCTCGCTGCTGCCGCCGGGAGAGGACCGGGAATCGCTGCTGACGCTCATACCGGAGATGGATCACTACTACCCGTCCAGCGAGGACTCCGAAGACCCACTCGCCGCGCTCCCCGCGTTCGGTATCGTCAACTCTGGCAACCTTGGGCCCGAGACGGAAAGGGTCTTGGATCTGCTCACCAACCAGGACCCTGAACGGTTCGATGCGCTCTACGCCGCGCTCCCGTCCCGGATGCGCGCGGAGATCGAGCGGTTGTCTCCCGCCGCGGAGGCAAAGCGGCTGCGTGCGCCGGTAGAGATAGCATCGGCCCCTCGTGATATCTACTTCCCCCTCGCGGAGCAGCGGGAACTGGCGCGAAACGCTCCGGAGAACCTGGCGCGCGTGACCGTGACGGCTGCGCTCTCCCATGCGAACCTGGAGCCATCCTTCAACGACACCCGCGCCCTACTGCGTCTCAACGGCTTCGTCGTTCGTTCGCTGCGCGAGACGCGACAATGAGACGCGGCCACGAGACGTTGCCAGGGTACAGTGGGATTTCGCGGAAGTCAGTGCACCTCGTACACGAACACGCGGCCGGAGACCTCCGGCTCGCCCAGCGGTAGCGAGAGAAAAGCGCCGGTCGCCTCCACCATCCGCCATTTGCCTTCCCGCTCCAGAGACTTCTGCTCCTCCTCGAAACCCCCTTCGAGGTACGCAGTCTCCCGGACGCTGAAGATGACGTGGCCGCCGGAACGGGTGATGCGCGCAATCTCCCGCAGTGACTCCGGCGGGGCGTGGCCCGTCGTGAAGACGCCCGACGACAGAGTGGCGTCGAAGGCGCCGTCGGGGAAGGCCAGGCGCTCGCCCAGCGTCATCCGGCGCAGCGTCCCGTAGACGCCTTTCTCGCGGGCCTTCTCCAGCATACCTTCCGAGAGGTCTATCCCGGTCAGGTCCGTGTAGCCTAATAGATGCAGGATCTCACCGAGAACCCCCGTGCCGGCGCCGGCGTCCAGCAGCCGGCCGTCCCGGTCCACGTAGCGTCCGGCCATGCCGGTCACGACGGCGGGGATCTTGTATCCGAAGCTCGACACGTCCCCCTCGTACTCTGCCGCCCAGGCATCGTACCCCTCCGCCAGCTCCGCGTCGCTCCGGGCTTCGTAGACTTTCCTCAACCGCTCGTACCTGTCAGTGATGGGAGATTCCCTTCCGATTGGTATGTTCAGAGGTTGTCTAGGGCATCGTACAGCAACTCGAAGAAACCCTCGCGGTCCAGCCCGACCCCCACCTCGGCGTTCGACGGCTTGCCGGTCACGCCGTGGTAGTCGCAGACCGTCTCGCCGCGCGTCAACTCGCTCTCGCACTCGATATCCACACGCATCGGGCGCGTTGTGAGCAGGCGCGGCTCCAGCACCGCCGCGACCGCCACCGGGTCGTGCAGGGGCGGCGCGTCGAAACCGAAGACGCGCTCGTAGGTAGCGGCGAAGAAGTCCAGGAACCCGGCGGTAACGGTGCCAGCCGAGCCGATAGATCGCAGACGCTCACGCTCCTCCGGCCCCGCGCCCGCCTGGTGCGTCACATCGAGGCCGCACATCGTGATGGACAGCCCGGACGCGAAGACCTCGCGGGCGGCCTCCGGATCGACGTAAATATTGAACTCGGCGGCGGGCGTGGTGTTCCCGAGCCCGATGCTCCCGCCCATGAGGGAGACGTGCGAGACCTTCTCCTTCAACTCCGGATGTTCGCGCAGGAAGAGCGCGATGTTCGTTAGCGGGCCGACCGGTATCAGGGTGACGGGTTCCGGCGAGGCTCTCAGGGTGTCGGCGATGAGCGCCACGGCGCCGCGCTCGTCGGGCGCGAAGGTCGTTTCGGGTATCTCCAGCCCGTCCAGGCCGCTCTCTCCGTGGATGTCCTCGGCGGTGCGGAGGGCGCGTTGCAGCGGCTTCGCTGCGCCGGCGGCGACGGGTACGCGGGTGTGGCCGATCAGGGAGAGAATCCGCAGGGCGTTGCGGGTGGTCTTCTCCAGGGAGACGTTCCCGGCGACGGTCGTCACGGCAAGCAGGTCGAGGTCCGGGTGGCCGCAGGCCATCATCAGGGCCACGGCGTCATCGTGGCCGGGGTCCACGTCCAGGATCGCGGGATTCGGGCTCAAGCGGCTCCTCTTCTACTGAGTTCTCGGGCGCCAGGTTATTCTTTTTACCCCACCGTGTACAGCGCCCCGCCTTGACCACCATAAGATTGTAAAGTAGGATTATAGGCATTGGGGAGTAGCTGCCCGCCACGTGCGGGGGGACCGGCCGTCAGTACGGAGTGTGAGGCTCCCGGTCGGTTACCGGCGTTCAGACGCTACGAGCGAGACCATCGGCAGGCAAACCGGCCGCGGTGGTACTCGCTTTTCGCGTTCCGCGGCCCGTCCACGAAGGAGATGGGCTATGTCGCAGGTGATGGTTCGGGTTGGCGGTCGCTGGCGTCCGGGTGATCGGGGGGCGGCGTGACGGCGTTTCCGGTCTGGGCGTGGGTCGGGTTCTCGGGGCTCATCGCGGGGTTGTTGGTTTTGGATCTCTTGGTGCTCGGGCGCGGGCAGCGCGAGATCTCCTTCCGGCGGGCGACGGTGTTGAGCGTCGGCTGGATCTGTCTGGCGCTCCTTTTCGGGGTGGTGGTCTTTCTCGTGGCGGGACCGGAGCGGGGCGCGGAATATTTCACCGGCTACATCGTGGAGAAAAGTCTCTCGGTGGACAATGTGTTCGTGTTCGCCCTGATCTTTTCGTACTTCGCCGTGCCGGCGGCGTATCAGTACCGGGTGCTGCTCTGGGGGATCGTGGGCGCACTCGTGCTGCGCGGGTTCTTTATAGCTATCGGGGCGGAGCTTCTCGACCGCTACGGCTGGATGGTCTACGTTTTCGGGGCGTTCTTGATCTACACGGGCATTCGTATGGCGCTCCACCGCGACACTGAGGTACACCCCGAACGCAACCCGGTCCTGCGTATAGTCCGCCGCCTCGTCCCCATGACTAGCGACTTTCAGGAGGACAGATTCTTCGTGCGGAGCGGCGCCGGCCGGGGCGCGCTGATGGCGACGCCGCTCTTCGCGGTCATCGTGATGATCGGGACGACGGACGTGGTCTTCGCCGTGGACTCCATCCCGGCCATCTTCGCCATAACGTCGAGCGCGTTTATCGTGTGGAGCGCCAACGCTTTCGCGGTGCTGGGCCTCAGGCCGCTTTACTTCATGTTGGCGGGTATGATCGAGCGCTTCGTCTACCTGAGCATCGGTCTCTCGGTAGTCCTTATCTTCGTCGGCGCGAAGTTCTTCTACTCCGGCATCTTCGACGCGAAGGTACCGATCTGGGTCTCCCTGCCGTTTATCTTCGTCGTCGTGACGACCTCCATCCTCGCATCCCTCTGGAAGACTCGTGGTGGGACGACCGTTGCATAAGAACTCACCCGGCGGCTCACGACCGGCGGATGCTCATACCCAGCGCGGCCGGAAAGGCGGCCGAGTACAGCAGATAACATGGCTTCCGTTCCCGGATTGCCCACGCGAACGCTGCCAGGTAGAACGGTACCAGCAGCAGGCCGGGTATGCAGCTCTCGCTAGAGATCCCACTGTTCCCGGAGAGACGTTCGTGAGCATGGGCGGTGCCTCCGACCAGCGCCATCCAGCCGAGGTAGTTGACGACCGGCACACCCTTTCGACCGTTCGAGCCTTCTATCTCGGCCGCATACGGGCCGTCCGCGCGCCACTCCCACAGACCAATATCCAGTCCGCACGGATCGAGGATGAGGTCCAGGCTCGTACCCACCAGCGCCGCACCGACGGGCAGAACCGCCCGCCGGCGGCTCTCGCTCATCGGGAGTTGCGCCAGCGCCCGTTCCGCGACCGCGAGGGAGCCGTTGATGGCGCAGTACCAGCCGAGCAGAATACTGATCGGAACGCCCGCTACCCGAGGTCGCGTGCGGTGGCGCAAGAGCTTCAGGGGACCCGTGACGAGCGACTCACCAATCGCCGGAAGGCAGATACCGAGGCCGAACAGTGTCAGGGCGTTGCGGGGGCCGCGGTCCCTGATCGAGTCGGCGAGGTTCAGGACGGTTCCGAGGGCTGCTCCGGCGAGCAGGATCTTCGAGAGCCCAGGATTCACGTCGTCCACGCTTGAAGGATAACCTGTCGGACGTAGGTCCGAGAGCGTTGCTCGGGGGCTTGTCCGGAAAGCGGGGGCTGACGGAGCGGGAGGCGGGCCGTAGAATAGCCTCATGCTAGGACGTCACGCAGAGTTGAAGGCGCAGTTGCCGCCGAACACGATCCTCTTTTATCAGGTCGGTACGTTCTTCGAGACCTTTGAGGAGGACGCCAAGAAGATCTCGCAGGCCCTCTCCATCCGCCTCACGAGCCGCGAGGCCTCGGGCTACGCTGGTGGCCGCGTACCACTCGCCGGTGTTCCGGCCCACTCCCTGCAAGAGCATCTCGCTACGTTGCTTCGGAAGGGCCATTCGGTCGCCGTGGCCGAGCAGCGCCCGCACCCGGCCAAACCCAAGCAGTTCACGAGGGAAGTAACCCAGATCCTCACGCCCGGAACCGTGATCGAGGACAACGTCCTCTCCGCCGGGCACGCCAACTACCTGGCCGCGTTCGTCGTGCGGGACGGCACGGCCGGCATCGCCGTGGTCGAGGCTTCGACGGGCGAGTTCACCGGCACCGAAGTGCCCGAGGATCAGCTATCCGCCGAGCTGGAACGATGGTCGCCGCGCGAGCTGGTCGTCCCGGAGCGCACCGCTGCCGAGGACCTCCCGAAGGTGCGCGCCACGGTAAGCTCCGCGCCGCGCTGGACGTTCGAGCCGTCGGCCGGAGAACAGGCGCTCAAGAAACACTTCCGGGTCGCCGGACTCAAGGGCTTCGGGCTGGAGGGAAGGAGCGCGCTCGTCGGGGCGAGTGGCGCATTGTTGCAATATCTTGCGTCATTGCGTGGAGGACACGCGCCGGAGCAGATCGTGTCGTTCCGGCCCTACGATCCGGGCTCCGGGATGGTCCTCGACGCCGCTACGCGCCGCAACCTCGGCCTCGACGACCTTATCGAGACGATGGACCGGACGAAGACCCCGATGGGACAGCGAGCCCTGCGCCGCTGGCTGGAGCGTCCCTTGCTCGAAGTGAACCGCATCGAGCAGCGCCTGGCGGCTGTGGACTCTCTGGTGCCGGACTACATGTTGCGTGAGGAGGCGCGCGCGATACTCGGCGCCATCCCGGACGTGGAGCGCATCGCCACGCGCATCGTGCGTCTCTCAGCCTCGCCCAACGACCTGCTCTCGCTCAAGGGCGCGCTCGAAGCCATCGCGCCGCTCAAGGAAGCGCTCGCGCCCGCGTCGGAGAGCGGCACTTTGCTCGAACGGGTTCTCTCGGCGATGGAGGAGCCTCCGGGGGTGCGGGAGCTTATAGCGGCGGCGATCAGCGAGGAGTCCGGTGAGATAATTCGTGCCGGTTACTCCTCGGAACTGGA
>CALMWA010000288.1 GCA_937873125.1 uncultured Actinomycetes bacterium
TGACCTGCCCGCTCTCCGAACGGCCTCGCCCCACCGTCGCGCGATCTGACGACTCGCTCGTGGCGCCAACGTCCTGGCCGAGGTTTCCGTGCGAGGGCCGGCCGGGGCCGACCGTGCCGGCGACGGCCTTTGAGTGAGCGGGCTCCGGGGAGTCCACCCGGCCGGGGCCACCCTGTTGCGAGTACCCAGCCTCTTTCGGCTGGTCCGAAGACCCGTTGTTCCTGTCCGTCATTAGATACCTCCCACGAACCTGCCAGGGTTCATCAAGCCCCCCGGATCGAACCGTCCCTTTACACGTCGCATGAGCGTCAGCGCGTCCCCGACCGGTCCCCATGCATCTACCTTCCGCTTCAACTCCGGCGATCCCTGCACGACCACCACGCTCCCCTCGCCGCTACCAACAATATCTCGCAGCTCCTGCACCGTGGCGGCCTGTCCCTCCTCGTCACCACCGGAGAGCCCGACCAGCGTTACGCCGGTCGCCGCGTGTCCGGTTACGCGGGACGTAACACCGTTCCGGCCCGCCGCGTCCGAGACAAGCTCCAGCACGTTCGGCAACTCCGCCGGGAGCGCGTTCACCTTCAGGCCGACGCCGTCCCCGTCCCAGGGCGACTTCAAGGCATCGTCCCAGAAGGTCTCCACCTCGCGGCCTTCGAGGACGCGGGGGGTGCCGTGGTGGCGCGTGATCTCCAGCGCCGAGACCGCCTGGGCCATGACGCCGGGTCCTATCCCCTCTATGAGGACGGCGACCGTTCCGCCGCCGTCGGAGCCTGGGCGATTGACCTCGATCATGGTCGGGACCAGCGTGGAGTGCATGAGGCTCTGAACCGTCGCGCCCGCCGCCGCCGGGCTCTCGACCTCCACCACGACCGTCCGGCTCGCCGCCGCGACCGGGTGCAGACGCCAGGTGGTCTCCACGATCAGGCCCAGCGTTCCGAGAGATCCGGTGAAGAGCTTACCCAGGTCGTAGCCGGCCACGTTCTTGACGACCTTACCGCCGGCCTTCGCCACGGTGCCGTTCGGCAGGACGACGGTTATTCCGATGAGCAGGTCCCGCACCGTCCCGTAGCGCAGCCGCCGCGGCCCCGAGGCGTTGGCCGCGACGATGCCGCCGACGGTCGCGCTGGCCTCCGGCGGGTCGAGGGCGAGCATCTGGTTCGCACCGGAGAGTTCCTTCTGCAGATCCTCCAGCTTCACCCCGGCCTCGACCCTGGCGACCAGGTCTCCGGCGGCGTGCTCCAGTATCTTGTTGAGTCGCGCGGTGCTGACCACGAGGTCCACTTCCGAGGGCGGGTTTCCCCACCCGATCTTGGTCCCGGAGCCGCGAGGCGTAACCCGTAGACCCTTCTCGTGCGCGAGCTTCATCACCGCGCTCGCTTCTTCCACCGTCCCCGGTTCGACGACGAAAGAAGGCGTGACGCCGTCCACGGCGTCCGATTCCTTCGCTTCGCGGGCATGCTCCTCGCCGACTATATTCTTGAGATCCTCGACCGACACCTGTACCACCTCCGAAACACTCATCAGAACATCTCCGCCATTCCGGCTTTCTGCAACGGGTGAACCTTGTACGGCCCCGGCACCTCCCCGCACAGCCGGGGCGTGGGGAAAACCTTACCGGGGTTGGCGAGGCCGTGAGGATCGAAGGCGCAGCGGAGCAGTTGCATGGTGTTCATGTCATCGTCCGTGAACATCTTCGGCATGTAGTGTTTCTTATCCTCCCCCACACCGTGCTCGCCGGTGATAGACCCCCCGTACTCCAGACACGCTAGGACTATCGCTCCGGCCAACTCGTGCGCCTTCTCGGACTCGCCCTCGATCCGCTCGTCGTACAGGACCAGCGGGTGCAGGTTGCCGTCGCCCGCATGGAAGAAGTTCGCCACGCGCAGACCCCACTCGTCGCTCAAGGCCGCTATCTTCTTCAGCACGTCCGAGAGCGCCGTGCGGGGGACGACGCTGTCTTGCAGGTAGCAGTCGTGGGAGATGCGGCCCATCGCCGCCAGCGCTGCCTTGCGGCCCTTCCACAGCACTACGCGCTCTTCTTCGTCGCGGGCGACCCGGACCTCAGTCGCATGGTTCTCTTCGCAGATCCTGACCACCTCGTCAAACTGGTGGTCGACCTCCGCCTGCGGGCCGTCCAGCTCAACGATCAAGATGCCGCCCGTACCTTCCGGGTAGCCCGCGTGGACCGCCATCTCCGCCGCCTGGATGGAGAGGGAGTCCATGATCTCCGCCGCCGAAGGAATGATTCCCCCGGCAATAATCTCCGACACAGCCGCACCAGCCTCGTCCGGACTTGGGAACGCCGCCAGCAAAGTCTTCACCGTCTCCGGCTGGCGCACGATCCTGAGCGTCACCTTCGTCGCGATACCGAGCGTACCTTCGGAACCAACGAACGCACCAACCAGATCGTAGCCCGGAGTATCCGGCGCCTTGCTGCCAAGATGCACGACCTCTCCATCCGGCAGTACCACCTCCAGAGCCGTCACGTGGTTGGTGGTGAAGCCGTATTTCAGGCAGTGCGCGCCGCCGGAGTTCTCCGCCACGGTCCCACCTATGGAACAAACTAACTGACTGGAGGGGTCGGGGGCGAAATAGTAGCCCTCCGGGGCGACCTCTTGTGTCACCCAGAGGTTGACCACTCCAGGTTCTACTATTACGCGCTGGTTCGGGATGTCCACTTCCAGTATCTCGCGCATGCGGGCGAGGGCGATCAGCACTCCTTCCTCATGCGGCAGCGCTCCGCCGGAGAGACCGGTACCCGATCCCCTTGCCACAAACGGGATTCCCTCGTCGTGGCAGGTTTGGACGATTCGTTGTAGTTGGCCAGCGGTCTCGGGCAGGACGACGATGCGCGGAACGACCCGGTAGCTCATCAGGCCGTCGCACTCGTAGGTGCGGAGTTGCTCGCGCTCGGAGATCACGCCCTCGGGACCCAGGATCTCCTGCATCTTCTCTACGAGCGTCGCGGTCTCCACTAAAACACCTGCGCCAGTCCGGCCTTCTCGACCGGATGTATGCGCCGGGGGCCGGGCCGGACCTCTCCGCACAGCCGCGGGGTCGGGAAGACCTTCTCGGGGTTGGAGAGCGCGTGCGGGTCGAAGGCGCAGCGCAGGAGTTGCATGGTGTTCAGGTCGTCCTCGCTGAACATCTTCGGCATGTAGTGCTTCTTCTCCTCGCCGACGCCGTGCTCGCCGGTTATGGAGCCGCCAAGCTCGACGCAGAGGACGAGTATCTCCCCGGCCAGCTCTTCGGCGCGCTCGGCCTCGCCCTCGACGTTGCCGTTATAGAGGACGAGCGGGTGAAGGTTGCCGTCGCCCGCGTGGAAGACGTTTGCGACCCGCAGGCCGTGCTGGTCGCTCATCTGCTTTATCTTCCGCAGGACTTCGGGGAGGGCGGTGCGGGGTATCACGCCGTCCTGCACGAAGTAGTCGGGGCTGATGCGGCCGACGGCCGCGAACGCCGCCTTGCGGCCCTTCCAGAACAGCGCCCGCTGAGCATCGTCCTCGGCGATCCGGATCTCCGTGGAGTTGTTCTCTTCGCAGATCCTGACCACCTCGTCGAACTGATGTTCGACTTCGGCCGCCGGACCGTCCAGCTCCACGATCAAGATAGCATCAGCATCCGGGTACCCCGGATGCACCGCCGCCTCCGCCGCCTCGATAGCCAGGGAGTCCATGATCTCCGCCGCCGCCGGCACCGTACCCGCCGCGATGATGTCCGAGACCGCCCCGCCAGCGTCATCCGGACTCGGGAACGCCGCCAGTAGCGTCTGCACGGTCTCCGGCTGACGTACGATCCTGAGCGTGATCTTGGTAGCGATGCCGAGCGTACCTTCGGAACCAACGAACGCCCCGACGAGGTCGTATCCGGGAGGATCGGGCGACTTACTGCCGAGGTTCACCATCTCGCCGTTCGGCAGCACCACTTCCAGAGCCGTGACGTGGTTGGTGGTAAAGCCGTACTTCAGGCAGTGGGCGCCACCCGAGTTCTCAGCCACGTTGCCACCGATAGAACAGACGAGTTGACTCGAAGGATCGGGGGCGAAGTAGTAGCCCTCGGGAGCGACCTCCTGGGTTACTTTCAAATTTATTACGCCAGGCTCGACTACAACTCGCTGGTTGGGGATGTCCACTTCCAGTATCTCGCGCATCCTCGCGAGCACTATGAGGACACCCTGCTCGTGCGGGAGCGCGCCGCCGGAGAGTCCAGTACCGGAGCCTCGCGCTACGAACGGGATTCCCTCGTCGTGGCAGACCTGGACGGCACGCTGGACGTGTTCGGCGGTCTCTGGGAGAACCACCAGGGTCGGGCGCACCCGGAAGTTCATCAGGCCGTCACACTCGTAAGTACGGAGTTGTTCGTGGTCCGAGACCACGCCTTTCGGACCCATGATGGACTTCATCCGTTCGATAAGACGCTCTCTGTCAGACATAAATCCCCTTCCTTGAGGGTGGGCTCCACCCTCTCACATTACGCTTCACTCCGGCCCGGATCCTCCAAAGCGGACGGTAAGATCCGTGCCACCCCGGCTCTTATACGAAACCCAAAGCATCCGATTCCAAACAACCGCTTCAAGTAGAGTCAACCCTGCCTCCCACCGTCACCAGCGATTTCCCAACACGCCTGAGGATAGATTCTAACCCAACGCCCAACCCGAAGTTGCAAGAGCGAGACCCTGCCTCTTCGTCCGCGCGGCTCCGTACCCCTTCACTAGAAGGCCGAACCTGCTCCGAGATCACGCTCAATCTTCCGTCCCTTCTCCCGACTCATTTATTATCGGCACGTTTTCGCAGCCCGTAAAGTAGCCTGTTCTCTGAACACCGTCCGTGAACACCACCCGAAGACGGTCTCCTTATCATCGGGGCTGAAAGGGTCCACCGGCGATACAGGGGACATCTTCGTTCTGACGTGTTGCGCCACATTTCCGTAAATGTCATGCTGTACAGGATTCGGCAGGTGGTCGAGAGAGGAGAAGGTATGAAACCGCGGTGGAGGATCTCTCAAGGGGGCTTGCGCTGATGTTCGAACAAGTCTACGCGCCTTTGGGCAACATATACCTCTCGGCGCTCTTCGCGGCGATACCCATAATCGTGCTGCTCGTGATGCTCGGGGTGCTGCGGACGGCGGCGCACTGGGCGGCGCTCGCAGGCCTCGTCTCGGCGGTGTTGGTGGCGCTCGTATTCTACGGCATGCCCTTCGGGCTCACGGCTTCGGCGGCGCTATACGGGGCGGCATTCGGGCTCTTCCCGATCATCTGGATCGTCATAAACGCGCTCTTCCTGCACAACCTGACCGTGGAGACGGGCGTGTTCGACGTGGTGCGAGAATCTCTCGCCTCGCTCACGACCGACCGCAGGATACAGGCGCTCATCATAGCCTTCGCGTTCGGGGCGCTGCTCGAAGGCATAGCCGGTTTCGGCGCTCCGGTAGCCATAACGGCCGCCATCATGGCGTCGCTGGGCTTCAACCCGCTGTACGCGGCCTCCATAGCCCTGCTCGCCAACACCGCGCCCGTGGCGTTCGGCTCGCTCGGCGTCCCCGTCATAACCCTCGGCGGGCTCGTCGCGCCGATAGTCGGCAACGAGAACGTGGGCTTCGTCACCGATCAGCTCTCGGCGATGGTCGGCCGGCAGTTGCCGATCTTCTCGCTCATCGTCCCCGGATTCATGATCTACGTGATGGCCGGCTGGCGCGGGACGATGCAGGTGATGCCTGCCGTCCTGACCGCCGGGATCAGCTTCGCGATCACCCAGTTCCTCGTGTCGAACTTTATCGGCCCGGCGCTGGTTGACGTGCTGGCGGCGCTGGTGTGCCTGGGGGCGATGGTCCTGCTGCTCCGGGTCTGGCAACCGCGCACGGCCTGGCGCTTCGAGGACGAGCCCGAGGCGGGTTCCGACGAAGCTGCCGCGGGTGAGGCACCGCAGGCCCACGAGTCGAGGACGGGGACCAGCGGGGAGCGGAGCGGTTCGGCCGCCGGCATCTCGACGTTGCAGGCCTTCGTGCCGTACATCATCCTGGTCGTGGTCGTGGTCATCTCGCGCATAGGAGACCTCTTCCCTAACCTCCCGGCTGCGCTCAACGTCACCAATCTGCTCAACCTGGCGACTTTCGAGATCCCCTGGCCGGGGCTCAACGAGCAGGTGATAAGGATAGCGCCCATCGTCAGCGAGCCGACGCCCTACCCGGCGATCTACGTCCTTAACATTCTTTCGACAGCCGGAACGGTGGTGCTCTTCGCCTCGATCATCGCGGGGTTCGCGATGGGCGCGGGGCTCGGCACGCAGCTCCGGGTTTACGGACAAACCCTCAACCAGCTCAAGCTCGCCATCCTCACCGTGGCGATGATCCTCGCCGTGGCCTTCGTCATGAACTACTCGGGGGCCACCTCCACGCTCGGGCTCGCGTTCGCCGGGACAGGTCTGCTGTTCCCGTTCTTCTCGGCGTTCATCGGGTGGCTCGGGGTCTTCCTCTCCGGCTCGGACACCTCGGCCAACGCTCTCTTCGGGCCGATGCAGACCGTCACCGCCCAGAACCTCGGCGTCGAACCGGCGCTCGCCGGGGCGACGAACTCCTCGGGCGGGGTAATGGGGAAGATGATCTCCCCGCAGAACCTCACCGTCGGCGCCTCGGCCATAGGCCAGGTCGGCCGCGAGGCGGACATCTTCCGCATGACGATAAGGTGGTCCCTTATGCTGACGACGGCGATGGGTATCCTCGCCATGATCCAGGCGTACGTGATCCCCTGGATCATCCCGCCGCTTACGGGAGGTTAGACAGACCGAGGGAGAACGTGGCGAGCTTGCGGGCGACGATGGTCACGGCCGTCGTCGCCACCGCCGTCCACGTTGGCTCCAGGACGAGGTTGAAGATGGTCGCCGCGACGAAGAACTCCAGGCCGAGGGTCACGCCCTCCCCTATCCGGCGGGCGCCGAAGACGCCGCGCAGGATGCCGATAAAGATGACGGCGCTCCCGGCCCCCAGCGCGAAGAGCCGCAGCATCTCCAGGGCTTCGCGGTAGAGATCCATCACGGAAGGTCGCTCTAGGCGCGCCCGGTGCCGGGCTCCGTGCCGCCGTCCGCACCGCGATCCGTAGTCTGCGCGACCTCGCGGCGTTCCTGCTCCAGTTCCTTCGAGAGAAAATAGTTGAGGACCGTCCTTATGAGGACGATGGCACCGAGGAGGAGTACGGCGTCGAGAGTCGGGGCGACGGCGGTAGAGAGGATGTCGGCCCCGATCTGGAACTCCAGCCCGAGCGCCAGGTAGCGCCCGAGATAGAGTCGTATCTCGG
>CALMWA010000289.1 GCA_937873125.1 uncultured Actinomycetes bacterium
GGGAAGCGGGCGGAGATCTCCTCTCCCGTGAAGAAGTCCGCGTTGTGAGCCAGCGAGCGCGCTCCCTCGATGGTCTCGTGGTCCGTGAGCGTTACGAAGTCCATCCCGGCGTTTTTGACCATCCGGTAGGATTCTTCCGGAGGCGTGTACGACTCACGTACATCGCCGTTCTCCACCCCGAGCCGCCGCATCCACCACAGGGTCGCCGACCCCGAAGCCCGAGAGTGGAGGTGGAGATCCACCTTCACCAAATCCTCCGACCATTCTCTATTCTTCACACGACCTCCCGTGCATGTGTCGGTTCACATAGTTCAAAGACTTCGGCCAGGCATGTTTCACGAGCGCGGACTTGCGCGGGCGCGGCGGCGTTCGTTTGGGGAAGAGAACAGAAGGGTGGATCCAAGTCCCGGCCGCAGGCAACACTGTACCTCTGCAAACACTGAGCTGTACGATAACGCCTGCGGAACCGGGATATGTTAAGCGAGGGTCAAAAGCTCGCTAAACGTTGGTTTCATGCCGGCATGTTAGCGCCGGCCTTCAACCGGCAGAGACCCTAAAATACTGCCAAGATGTGTCAAGTCCCCCCGTCCCTACTGACACTATTGAGGAGGTTCTGTCCGTGATCACCGCCCGCGCCGATGTCGTCGGAAGTCTTCTGCGTCCCCCCGAGCTGCTGGAGGCGCAGACGCGCTACGCTGCCGGCGGGATGTCCGCCGCGGAGTTCAAGGCCGTCGAGGATCGGGCGGTCGACTGGGCCATCGGGTTGCAGGAGCGGGCGGGGATGCCGGTCGTCACGGACGGCGAGATGCGCCGGGAGTCTTTCCAGAGCCAGCTAGTGGAGGCGGTCGAGGGGTTCGCGGGCCACACGCTCGACGCCTGGCTGTGGGGCGAGTGGCATGGTGACGCGGCGGTGGGGGACAAGACCACCGAGCGCCCCACGAAGCTCGGCGTGGTGGGCAAGTTGCGCCGACGAAGGCACCTCTCGGTGGAGGAGTTCGTGTACGCGCGGGCGCGCACGGATCGCGTCATCAAGGTCACGCTGCCGAGCCCGAGCATGTACGCGAACCTCTGGTCGCCGGAACGCTCCACGGAAGCCTACCCGACGCTGGACCTTTTTCTGGAGGACGTGGCGGAGATCCTGCGCGAGGAGGTCGAGGAGCTGGCCCGGCTGGGCGCGACTTATATCCAGCTCGACGCTCCGCACTACCCGCTGCTTCTGGACCCGAAGACCCGCGAGTTCTACGAGCGGCGGGGCTGGGACCTGGACCGCTGGCTATCTCGCGGCATCGAGCTGGACAACCACGTCATCGGGGAGCACCCCGGCGTAACGTTCGCGTTCCATCTGTGCCGGGGTAACCAGGGCAGCCGGTGGCTGGTCTCGGGCTCCTACGAGCCGCTGGCGCGCCGCGTCTTCGGCGACATCCGGGCCGAGCGCCTGATGCTGGAGTACGACGACGAGCGTTCCGGCGGCTTCGAGCCGCTCGCCCACGTCCCGGAGGACAAGGTCGCTGTGCTAGGACTGGTGACGACCAAGACCCCCCGGCGCGAGACCCCCGAAGGGCTGGAGGCGCGCATTCGGGAGGCCGCAAACTACGTCCCGTTAGAGCGGCTGGCCCTCAGTCCTCAGTGCGGTTTCGCAACCTCGGTCATCGGCAACGCCGTAAGCGTCGAGGACGAGGAGCGGAAGTTGCGCGTGATCTCCGAGACCGCCGCCCGCGTCTGGGGCTAGCTCCAGATCTAGCGCAGCGCACGCCGCGCCACCAGCGAACCGGCAACCAGCAACGCCAGGCCGCCCGCGAGCGGCAACGGCATCCCGCCGGTGTCGGGCAGCGTGGATATCGCCGCCGAAGCGGTCGCCGGCGCACTGTCAGATTCCGCCTTAGATGTGCTCTCGGCAATGACGACCGGCTCTGTCTCGACGGCTTCTACCCGCTTCTCGCTCGTGTCGGCGTCGCCGGTTTCGGAGGGGGCGCTCTCCACGGCTACCGGATCGGTCTCGCCGACGGTCTCCAGCGCGGCGGACTCGGCTTGCACCAGGGTCTCGGACTCGGCGTACTGATCGGCCGCGGCCGTCTCCTCGGTGTACTGTTTCTTTGCGGCACTATCCGCAGTCTGCTTCGCGGCGTACTGGTCGGCCGCCGCGCTCTCCTTCTGGCTGGACGCGGTGGGATCCGAGACCGTTTCGGACGTGGTCTCCGGGGCCGCCTGGCTCGTAACCTCCGGATCGGGAGTCACGGTGGGACCTTCCGTTGCTTCTTCGGCCGACGCTTGCGGTGCCGGGTCTGCTGGCGTCGGTGTTGCAGCTTCGGTGGAGGTGTCATCGGTGGATGCTCCGCCGCCGGAGACGGATGGGTCAGCGTATGCGCCGAAGACGGTCGTCCAGTAGGGGGTGCCGTTTACCCACGCGAGCCCGAGGCCGATGACGCTGTAGTCGCCGAGCATGTTGACGTTGTGGCCAGGCGAGATGCGCCAGGCTTCGAAGACCTCCGCGGCGGTGGTCTGTCCGTAGGCGAGGTTCTCGGCGGTGTAGGTGTTGTAGTCGTAGCCTTCCTGGGCGATCCGCTCGGGATGTCCGGAGCCTACGGGGTAGTAGGAGCTTCCTTCGGTGGTGTGAGAGAAGAAGCCGTAAGTACCCATATCCTCGGAGTGGCGCTCGGAGGCGACCGAGAGCGGGGCAGAGAGGGACAGAGGATCCAGGCCGTTCTCGGCGCGGTACTGGTTGATCAACTCCAGGAACTGCTGCTCTTCGGGTTCGTAGGATTGCGCCTGGGCAATACCGGCCGGGCCGACCACGAACAACAAGCTCAAGACGGCGATAGAGATCCATCGCGCACGTTGCATATTTTCCCCCTCCAGGTTGTGTGTGACCGGGCATGACGCCCGACACCATGCAATGCCGCAGTTTAGCGAGACCCACGGCCATGTCAAGCGGGATAGCTGGGTTAACTCTATGTATAATTCTCAGCCGGTGAAAGAGTCCTCCAAACAGACCGACAACAGGCTTTCCAAAAAGTTCTTCACGGCGCTTCTGGGGCTGTTGGTCGCCGGATTCGTCTTCGTCGTATACGTCAGGACGCTGGCGCCGACCGTGCTGTACTACGACCGGCCGATACTGCTCGACTCGGTGATGCTCCAGACGCAGGCGGCGGTGCTCGGTATGACGGGGCCGACAGGAGAGCCGACGTGGGTCATGATCACGCACCTGTTTACCAAGCTGCCGTTCGGGGACGCGGCGTACCGGGTCAATCTCGCCTCGGCGGTCTACGCCTCCGTAACGGTCTTTCTCGTCTTCGTGGCCGGATATCTATTGAGCCGGCGGGTTGCGGCGGCGTTCGCGGCGGCGCTGGCGTTCGGGCTCGGGGGTACGTACTGGAGCCAGGCTGTTATCGCGGAGATCTACACGATGAACACGCTCCTGATCATGCTCCCCCTCATCACCCTGATCCTCTGGCGCGAGCGGCGCGACCGGCCTCGCAGCGACCGTTACCTCCTGCTGGCCTGCTTCCTGATGGGCTTCGCCCTGACCAACCACCTGACGAGTGGCCTCGTCCTTCCGGCGGCCGTCCTGTTCGTCGCCGCCGTGGACCGGCGCAAGCTGCTCGACTGGAAGCTGGCCCTGAAGGGCGCTTGTCTCTTCGCGCTGGGTCTCTTGCCGTACGTGTACCTCCCGATCCGGGCATCCATGAACCCGCCGATGAACGAGGCGGACCCGTCGAACTTCGCCCGCTTCTGGGAGTTCGTGTCCGGCAGCGACCTGAACGGCGTCTTCGGCATGTTCGGTCCCGTCGAGCTTCTGGGACGCTTCGCCCTGTACGGGCACAACCTCTTCGCGGACTTTCACTGGGGGTTGGTGATGGTCGGGGTGGCGGGGTTCATGGCGATGGCCGTCCGGGACCGGCCGATGGCCGTCCTGATCGGCTTCCTGTACTTCGGGTGGCTGGCCCACGCCCTGGAGTTCGGAATCTTCGACACGAAGCTCTACTTCATCCCGACCTACCTGATGCTATCGCTCGCAATGGCCGTGGGCTTCGGGTTCCTGTTGCGGGCCGTGGAGGACTTGGTCCAGGATTCACCTCACGCGCTGGCGGGCGCGGCCGTCGCCGTAGTCTCGGTCTTGCTGGCGCTGTATCCGCTGGTGGGGATCGGGCAGAAGTACGAGCAGAACGACATGAGCGACGACTATAAAGGGCGCGAGATCCTGGACGCCGTCATCCAGAAGGCCGAGCGCGGCGGGACGGTGCTGCACCACCGGAGCGGACTCTTCTACATGGTCCTCGTGGATAAAGACCGCCGCGATCTGCGGATAATTGATCCCTGGTATCCGTCCTGGAAGCGCGAGACGGATATCGTCTGGCCGGACGACATAGACCTCGTGACGACGAACCTGCGCTACGGCACCAACGATTACACCGGCGTCGCAACCGCGAAAGAGGCGGCCAAGAGAGGTCCCGTCTACATCCTCGACCAGGACAGCGCCGGGCCGCACAACTTCATCGAGGCGGGGTTCAAGATCGTGCGGGTGGAGAAGAACATCCTCTACGAGCTGGTGCCGCCCGGCGGTAAACAGTACACGAAAAAGGCCGAATCCCGGAGCGAGCGCGGCTAGCCTCCCGGACGGGTGACGAGCTTGCCGTAGGTCTTGCGGCTTCCGAGTAGCTCCAGGGCTTCGGGGACCTCCTCGAAGGACACCGTTTCGTAGATGAGCGGGTCTATTTGTCCGGCCTCGTAGAGCCGCATAAGTTCCTGGTGCGTCTCCGGGATGAGGTGCGGCATGACTTTCGCGTAGAGGCCCCAGTGCAGCCCGACGACGGAGTAGTTCTTGACGAGCAGGTGGTTGGTCGGGGCCTCGGCGATCCTGCCGCCCGCGAAGCCGATGACGACGATGCGGCCCTCGAACGCCACGCACCGGCGCGAGCCGTCGAAGACGTCGCCGCCGACGGGGTCGAAGATCACGTCCGCCCCCCGGCCCTCCGTCGCCTCCTTGACCACCTCGATGAAGTTGTCCTCCCGGTAATCCACGGTCACGTCCGCGCCGAGATCTCGGCAGATCCCGACTTTATCCGGTCCGCCGGCCGTGGCGATAACGGTGGCCCCCGCCGCCTTGGCTAGCTGGATCGCCGCCGACCCCACACCGCCCGCGCCCGCATGCACCAGCACGGTCTCACCCTCGCGCAGCGCGGCCCGCCGGTGCAGGGCGAAGTGGGCTGTCTGGTAGACGATGTGCATCGCCGCCGCCTTCTCGAACGGCATCGAATCTGGGATGGGGAAGACGCCGGATGTGGGCGCAACCACCTTCCCGGCGAGGCCGCCGTTGGGAAGCGGGGGCGTGGCTATGACCCGTTGGCCGGGTTGCAGGTCCACGCCTTCTCCGGCTTGCGTGATCGTGCCGGAGACCTCGGCGCCGGGGGTGAACGGGAGGTCCGGTTTCTCCTGGTATTCGCCCTTGCAGAGAAGTATGTCGAAGAAATTCAGGGCCGCCGCCTCGACTTCGACCACTACTTCGTCTGGGCCAGGGTGTGGTTCGGGCGCCTCGACGAGGTTCAGGGCGCTCTTCGGGTCTCCGAGTTCGTGTACCTGCCAGGCTCGCATCTCTCTCCCTCCGGTTCTCCGTTAGCCGCGAGCTTACCACAGCGCCGCAGTCGCCAGAATGGTAAGCTCCGGTATCGGAAAAGGAAGGATAGCCAGGAGGATAAGCATGCTGCGAGTAAGAGACTCCATGAGCCGTGAAGTCGTTACGCTGGAGCCGGGGGCGAGCGCCGCCGAGGCGTGGTCGCTCTGCCAGGAGCGCGGGATACGGCACATCCCGATCGTGGAGGAAGGACGGCTCGTCGGGCTGGTCTCGGACCGCGACCTGCGGGACGTGCGGGGTGGTGGAGAGGACAAAGAGACCGACTCCCCGAGGTGGGTGCGCGTCGGCGAGATCATGACGCGCCAGATCGTCACGATTCACCCGCTCGACACCATCGAGCACGCGGCGCGTGAGATCTACGACCGCAAGATCAACTGCCTGCCCGTCGTCGCCGACGGCGAGCTGGTCGGCATCATCACCTCCTCGGACATGATGCGGACCCTGATCGAAATGGTCGGGGCACACGGCGTCGGAACGTGGGTCGAGGTCGAGGTGCCGAACGAGCCCGGACAACTGGCGAACCTGACCGACGTGGTCCGGGACCGGCAGGTCAACATCGCCAGCGTCTTCCTCGGGCCTTCCGAGCGGGAGAACAGCCGCCTCATCGTCCTGCGCCTGGAGACCACGAACCCCTCCGGCATTGTCGAGACTCTGAAGGACGCCGGCTACAACGTAACCACCGTCGAGTCGTCCACGGCGTCCGTGCAGAGCCCCTACGAGGAACAATCGTAGGGAGGTAACTTCTAGGAGCCGGAGAAAAGCCCCGTAACGCCCGGCTTGAGCCTGCCGTTCTCGTCCAGGTAGTCCTTCCAGGAGCGTTTCGGGGCGTAGCCGAGCATCTTCTGGGCCTTGGCGATGGAGATGCCGGCGGCGTCCTCGCGGGCGAGAGGCTTTATCTCGATGTCGTCGCCGTAGTACTCTCGCACGGTCTTCTCGAACGGGCGGCTGCCGACGTTGTCGGGTGAGGCGATGTAGAAGACCTCGTGGCCGGGCAGGTCGGACTCGGCGGCCAGCACGATGGCGTCGGCCAGGTCGTAGACGTCTGCCAGGTCGTAGACGTCTATGTAGCTCCAGAAGTTGGGGGAAAGTACGCTGGCGTCGCGCACCTGCGGGCCGAGGTTGCGTTCGTAGTTGCCCTCGTGTTGCACCCAACACGGACGGATCGAGATGCAACGGATGTCCGAGCGCCGGGTGGCGGCGTCCATTAGCTGCTCCCCGAAGTGCTTCGCGGTCGCGTAGGGGTCTTGCGGCCGGATCGGGTGCTCCTCATCCACCGGCACGTAGTCCGGCAGGAACTCCCGCTCCGGGAAGAAGAACCCCGGTACCGTCTCGCTCGAAATGTTCACGAACCGTCCCACGCCGAACCGGATCGCCGCCTCCAGCACGTTGAACGTTGCCATGAGGTTGTTGTGGAACACGACGTGCGGCGGGTTCTTGGTCGGCTCCGGGATGGCCGCCGCGTGGACCACGGCCTCCGCGCCCCGCACCACGGCGAAGGCGTCGCCCGCGTCCGTCAGGTCGGCCTGGAAGTAGTCCGCCTCGCCCTCGTCGGGACGCTCGAAGACCGGCGGCAGGATGTCCGTCGCCCGCACGTCGTGGCCGGCCTCCTGCAGCGCCGCCACCGTCGCCCGCCCGACCTTGCCCCGCGCTCCCGTTACCAGTACCCGCATACAGTCTCCTAGCTTCGCGTAGATTTCGGCCGATAGTACAACATCCCGCCGAAAAAGCGTTTCGCCCGCGTGAGCGCCGGGTACAGGGCGGCGCATGAGAGTCGTGGTGGTGGGGGCAACAGGCAACATCGGGACGAGCGTGCTGCGATCCCTCGCCGCCGAGCAACGGGTCGAGTCCATACTGGGCGTAGCCCGCCGCCGGCCGAACCTCACGATGCCGAAGGTCGAGTGGGCCGAGGCGGACGTTACGAAGGATGACCTCGTGCCTCACTTCCGGGGCGTGGACGCGGTGATTCTCCTCTCCTGGATCATTCAGCCCTCCCGCGACCTGAACAAGCAGTGGATGGTGAACGTCGAGGGCAGCACCCGCGCCGCGCGGGCCGTCAAGGAGGCCGGCGTACCGGCGCTGCTCTACGCGTCGTCGGTCGGGGCGTACTCGCCGGGGCCGAAGGATCGGGCCGTGGATGAGAGCTGGCCGACGGGCGGCATCCCGACCTCGTACTACGGGCGGCACAAGGCCGAGGTCGAGCGGCGGCTGGACCGCTTCGAGAAGGAGGCGCCGGGGGTGCGGGTCGTTAGGATGCGGCCGGGGTTGGTATTTAAGAAAGAGGCGGCGGAAGGCATCCGGCGGCTCTTCGCCGGTCCGTTCTTCCCGAGCCTGCTCGCCAACCCGAAGCTCATAAACTTCATCCCGGACATCGAGGATCTGCGGTCCCAGATCGTCCACTCCTACGACGTGGGAGAGGCGTTCCGGCTGGCGCTCACGAAGGATGTGCGGGGCGCGTTCAACCTGGCGACAGAGCCGGTGCTGGACGCGAAAGAG
>CALMWA010000290.1 GCA_937873125.1 uncultured Actinomycetes bacterium
CTGGAGCACCTCGGAGGACGCCGGGCGCGGCTATCTAAGGTCTACGTCGTGGACCTCTCCCCCTCGCTGCTCGATATCGCCCGGCGGCGCAAGGACTCTTTAGGATGGTCCAACGTCGAACTGGTGCAGGCCGACGCGACCACCTTCACGCCCCCGGCCGGGCCGGTCGACATCGTAACCTTCTCCTACTCGCTGACCATGATCCCCGACTGGTTCGCCGCCATCGACCGGGCGTGGGAGTTGCTCCGCCCCGGCGGCGTCATCGGCGTCGTCGATTTCCACGTCTCCCGCAAACACCCGGCTCCCGGCCGCACTCGGCACCCGTGGCCGACGCGCGCCCTCTGGCCGGCGTGGTTCGCCCGCGACAACGTGTTCCTGAACCCCGACCACGTCGAGTACCTCCATCACCGCTTCGAGCCGGTCCATCTCTCCGAGCAGCGCGCCGGGATCGACCATCTCCCCACAGCGCGACTCCCCTTCTACCTATTCGTCGGAACCAAAACGCTCAAGACGCCGGAGAGCGTCCATTAGGCAGAGAGGAGAGAGATCCATGCCGCCGATAAAACTCCGTATCGCAACCTTCAACCTGGAGAACCTGGACGCCAGGGCCGGGGAGGAGCCGTCGCTGGAAGCGAGGATTTCGCTCATGCGTCCCCAACTGGCGCGGGTCGACGCGGACATCCTGTGCTTGCAGGAGGTCAACGGCCAGGGAGGGAACGGCGGCCCCCGGCGGCTGCTGGCCCTGGAGAAGTTGCTCGAAGGCACCCGGTACGCGGATTACGAAGCGGTCTCCACCCGGCTCGCGGACGGTAGCGGACCCTACGCGGAGCGCAACCTGGTCATCCTGAGCCGTTTCGCGGTGGAGGGGCACGAGCAGTACCGGCACGACTACGCCCAGGCCCCCTACTACCGCACGGTCACGGACAGGGACCCGGACGAGAACGTGGATGACGAGCAGGCCAGGGCCGAGGCCGAGAAGGTGAGCTGGGAGAGGCCCATCCTGCACGCCAGGATACGGGTCGGCGGGAAGCTCCTGCACGTCCTGAACGTCCACCTCAAGTCCAAGCGTCCGACGGACATCCCCGGCCAGAAAGAAGACAACTACACGTGGAAGTCGGCCTCGGGGTGGGCGGAGGGGTTCTTCCTCTCCTCCATGAAGCGGGTCGGGCAGGCCCTGGAGTTGCGGATGCTCGTTGACGGGATCTTCGACGAGGAAGGGGAGGCCATGATCTCCATCTGCGGCGACTTCAACGCCGACACGGACGACGTGCCCCTGCAGGCTATCCGGGGCGACGTCGAGAGCCACGGCAACCACGCCCTGGCCCGCCGGGTGCTGGCGCCGCTCTCCAAGAGCATCCCCGAACCGGCCCGCTACTCCCTGCTATACCTGGGCCGGGGCGAGATGATCGACCACGTACTCGCCAGCCGCGAGCTTCTGCAATACCACCGGAGTACCGAGGTCCACAACGAGCTGTTGCACGACGAGTCGATCTCCTTCGCCACGGACGTGAAGTATCCAGAGAGCGACCACGCCCCGGTAATCGCCGAGTTCGAGTTACCGGACGAATAGCCAGATTTACCCGCAAACCTGTATTTTCTCATTAGGGGCGGTGGGACTCGAACCTACACTGGAAGGATCTTAAGCAGGTTGCATGCAAGTCAATGTTCGCCGTTAACGCCCTCATGGGGTGGGAAAGTGGAGGTCCAACGGAGGCGCCGGAAACGCCGGATGGAGCCCACAGAGTGTTTAGGCGGGAAGACCTGAGTCCGGGTAGGATGCACGACTAGCGGCGAAGACGATTGCTTCAACCGCCGCCGGATTCTATGCGGGCGTCGTTGTAAGCCGCGAAGTTGCTAGGAGGTTTATGAATGGGTCCAGAAATTTCCGCCGCACTCATCGGGGTAGGCGGCACCGCGTTGGGTGCCGTCTTGGGTGCCTTGGTTGCCTTCCCCTTGGGCAAACGGCAAGGCAGGGACCAAGTCCGCTATCAACAACGCACCGAGGCGGCGGTCCAATGGCGCCAACGGGTACTCGAAACCGTAGATGAGTTGGAAGCCTTGAACGTCGCATACGAAAGTGGCGAGTACAGGACTCGCGCCGATAGGGTTGCGCGGTCGCGAAGCGTCTACGATAAGGTCGTCGGGCTTCACACCTACTACGAGCAAACCGAGCCTTGGTTGGAACAGAAAACGCGCGACACGGTGAAGCCGGTAATCGTCAAGTTGTGGGGGTTCGCTAGTCCCTTACGCGGCGACGAGAAGATAGACGAGGCAACTAGTGCCTTGTTTTTCGTCGCCGCAATGGACTCCTATCAGAAAGAAAGAGGCGACCTAGACAAACTTGTGAATAAGTTGCAACAGGAGGTAGATCGCGTCGTCGGCAACAAGTAAGCTGCGAGCTACGGGCGCTAGACCGCAACGCTACGCCTCTTTCCCGTATTGCTCGCAAAGGTCCGTCCCCGGCTCCACCTCAACCGCGCCATCGTCCACGACCTCGCCGCTTTCCGCCCAAAGCGGCACGAGTATTGCCGTTGTCGAGGAATCAAGTCCACATCGTCCATCACCCCCGATTAGAGGTTGACGCCACAAACATAGCGTGTGTTCATGTTTTGTTCATGTTAGGCTTCGCACATGCCAGGGACGATCAAGGTGGCTATGGGGCAGTTGAAGCGGTTACGGCGCGAGCGTGCCCTGTCCCAACGAGCTCTCGCACGCAAATCGGGAGTCGGTTTGGACACTGTGAACAAGTTAGAAACCGGGTTGCGGGACGCGCTACCCACGACTGTGCGAAAGTTGGCGGATGCCCTTGGTGTTAAGCCCAAAGACTTGATGAAGGGAGAATAGCAAGTGCTCAACATTTATCGGAGATTGCCTCCGAAAGAAAAAGCTCTTGTATGGGTGGCGGCGGCGTTGGTCATCGCTATCCTAGCGCCGCGAGTGAATGGCGCAGGACTCGTTGCCGGGGCTCAAGTGGCGGCGGCTTTGGGCACTTTCGCTCTTGCGCTCTTGGCCTTCCGCCAAGTTGAGGAATTGCGCGAGACGCGAATAGCACAGGAGCGTCCGCAAATCATAGTTGACCTTGCTTTCAGTCAACAACTCGCTTACGTCGTCGTTCGGAATATAGGGAAAGGTGCCGCGAAGGACATAACATTCGACTTCTCCGCCCCCTTAGAAGTACCGGATGGTGACCCGGTGAACGAGCTACCCTACTTCGCCAAGGGGATTGACTACCTCGCTCCCGGTGCGGAACTCTCAACCCTTTGGGATTCTATGATCACCCTCAAGGACTTCCTCGAAGAGCGAAGTGCGCACGGCGGCATAACTATTACCAGCCGGTACAGGTCCTTAGCAGGCGAACCGCACGAAACCGATTGGACCATCAACCCGCTCCTATTAATGGGCATGACCCCTATGGGCGATGCGAGCATGAGTGAACTCGTGAGGGTGATGAAGGACATGCAAAAGGACTTTAGAAAGGTTGTGGACCCTTTCGCCAAGGAGTTGAAAATTTCGACGGCACCGGAGCGCGAACAGAGGAGGGTCGCGAGGCGCCAGGAAATGGAAAAGCGCCGGAGACAAATGGAGGAGCGGCGGAGATAAGTGGAAGAGGAAGGGAACAAATGATGGGCAAGCGCGGCAACGGCGAGGGGAGCATATACCGGCGAAAGGATGGCGCGTGGACCGCCCAATAGGTGGTGCACACCGCCAAGGGACCCAAGCACAAGACGCTCTACGGTAAAATCCGCCAAGAGGTAGCGGCGAACCGCGTTGGAGCGCGCCGGGTTGCCCTCTACCTTCCGCTTCCATGACCTACGGCACACGTGTGCGACGCTCTTACTCTCAAAGAACATCAACCCGAAGATCGTCCAAGAGATGCTAGGTTACGCCAACATTTCGCAAACGATGGACACTTATTCTCACGTTCTACCTAATATGCAGGACGAGGCGGCGATAGCTATGGAGAACGCTTTATATTAGGAGCGTATCGTTCTACCGGTTTCCTTCGCCCTTGGTAGCGGGCGGAGGATTCTTCGCACGCTTCTTTGCCTCTCCGAGCTCAACGATACTTTCGAGCCGTTGTTGACGTTCATGCTGCGTGATGTACCAATCTTCCATAAGAATTTCGATTAGGCCCGTGAGCATGGCGGCTTCTTGGGGCTCGACATCAATGATCACGTTGATGTCTCTTCCCATGTGAGCGCCTATATTCCCGACCCCGCGCACCGCGCTTATCGCATCCCACGTTAGGGGAGCAACCTTTTCCTTTATCGCCTCAATCTCCAAATACAGGTTGTCTTTCTTGACCTCATAGAAGTCTCTAATCATACCTTGGAGGCAACGCCGCGAGAGCGTTGCCGAAGCCTTCGGGCTAAGGTCGCGGATAAGACACGCTTCCATGTAATCGTCTCGGATCGGTTTGGGCACGTAATCGGGATACACTTTAGCATTGGATGCGGGGATCAATTGCCACGATTTTAGGGGTCCGTTTGTAGGGTTGTACCAACCTGCGGTGGTCCTCACCGCTTCATATAGGAACGCATACAACGAGTACTCTTGGCAAAGAGGGTTAGGACAGGTGACGAACACAGTGATGAGTGCTTCGGTCTCGTGATAATCCTTTGCGGTGACGGCAATCTCTTGTGGGTCACGATGAGAATCAGTTATGGTGGTTTCTCGACCGCAATGCGGACAGGTAAAAGGAAAGTTGACGCTCCGAGACCTTCCTTTCTCTATCCATTCTCTAAGCACCTCTCGATTATCCAATCCCAATTATCCTCTCCGCCTAAGCCGCCGTGGAGGCGCCCGCAACAAACACACGTTGGGTTGCAGTATGGTTGCAGTAAACGCGCCTTGGCCCTTAGACCCTCTAACGCGTTTTACCTGCAAAAAGTGGGGTGACCAACGAAGCTCGAACCCGCGACCTTCGGAGCCACAATCCGACATGGTGCCTTGAGGTGCTATGGCGCATAAATTGGTGTAGACAGCCTCGCCAACGTCCTTGCACCTTTCCTTGAATCGACTTTCATCTGCGAAATTGCATCTATTTAACTCAGTAGGGGCGGTGGGACTCGAACCCACACTCCTTTTCAGGAACCGGATTTTAAGTCCGTTGCGTCTGCCATTCCGCCACGCCCCCGCGCTTCTTGTTCCTCCAGGTATCGGTAATGCTATGACAGTTGGGACAGAGAAGTATAACGTTGTCCCTCGTGTACTCTCCGCCCGCGTTCTTCCTGTGCATCTCCAGAGCTCTGGGTTCACCGAACCATTCTTCTAGTCCGCAAGCCTGGCAAACGCTACCACGTTCTTCTATGAGCCTCAAACGGATCGCGCTCTTCCCGACGGGGAAAGCCTTCTTCTTGCGTTCGATCGCATTGACGTAAGCTGTGCTTCTGTCAACCGGGATATGCTGTACCCACCCGCACACGGTTCGCCAAGGTACGTCTATTTCAGCGGCGATGCTTCTGTATCCGTACCCGGACCTACGCAGCTCGATCGCCCTGGTGTACTCTGAGCTTCTGTTCTTGTACGGACCACGCATCTTGAACCTTCTTTGCATAAGTCCCTGGGTCGAAAGTCCTCTGCCTCTGCCGATTGGGCTACGCCCCCGAGGTCATTCGGGAGTATAGCAGCTAGTTTTCGGGCTCCTTGGCCGTGCAGCAGCGGTCTTGGGGATAGGAATTTTGTAGTCGCTGTAGGGTCCATTCGGCGACGGGGTTGGGGATGGCGCCTGCGAGGTGGAGGGCGGTGAAGGCGTGGAGGCATTTTACGTAGCCGCCCTCCCGCACGCCCGCGACGCGGGTGCCGTAGGCGCTCTTGTGGGCGGTGTGGATCTCTTCTATCTTCTCCTCGCCCAGGTGCTCCTGGGCTTCCCGGACGCCGCCGGTGGACTCTATGCGGGCGATGGCGGCGTCGAGGGTCTTGCAGGTGATCCAGAAGCTCGTTGGCATGTTGCGGTGCCGCTCATTCTCGACGACGCTCGGCATCCCGAACGGACAGCGGGCGGCGACGCGAAACGGCCGGGGCTCCCGGCCTAGCTGGCGGGCTACGGCCTTGCGGTCTCCGGGGTCGGCGGTCATGCTTACTTCTCGACTATGTAGACTTTTTCGCCGTCCCGGATCATGCCGTAGCGCTCCCTGGCGGCGCGCTCGATGCCCGCTGGCGTGTTCAGTTCTTCGGCGAGCCGGCGCTGCTCGGCGTTGTACTCCTTTGTCTGGAGGAGCTTGGATTCGAGGACGGGGATGTTGGCGCGGTGCTCCGCTATCTCCTGCAGGGGTTGTACGTAGGAGGCGAGGAGGAGGCCGACGAAGGCTGCGTAGAGCATGACCCATAAGGGCCGCAGGCTCCGCCGGCTAAAGCTCACCGCCCGGTCAGCCCTCCTGCCCGACTATGTGGATCTGGAGCGAGTTCGTGGAGCCCGGCATGGACCCCCTCACTCCTCCGGTCATGATGACCTCGTCGCCATCCTGCAGATGCCCGGTCCGCTTCGCCGCCTCGACGGCGCCCCGGTAGCGCTCCTCCAGCGTGCCGGCCTGCTCGCCGTCGATGGGCGTTACGCCCCAGACCAGCGCCAGCATCCTCACAGTCGATTCGATGGGGCTCACGGCCAGGATCTTGTTCGGCGGCCGGAACCTCGCCACCCGGATCGACGACAACCCCGTCTGGGTGGAGGTCAGGATCGCCTCGGCCTCCAGGTCCTCCGCAAGCTCGCAGGCGGCGTGCGTCACGGCGTCGTAGCGGTCGCCCCGGCCCCAGGAGGCGGAAGCGGGTATGTCCCGGCCGTAGTTGATGGCGCCCTCGGCGGCGCAGCAGATGCGGTCCATCTGCTTGACGCTCTGCAACCAGTAGCGTCCGACCGCCGTCTCGCCGGAGAGCATCACCGCGTCCGTCCGGTCGAAGATCGCGTTCGCCACGTCCGAGACCTCGGCGCGGGTCGGGCGGGGGTTCCGGATCATGGAGTCCAGCATCTGAGTCGCCACGATGACGGGCTTGCCCAGTCGGCGGCAGCGGGCGACCATCCGCTTCTGCTCTATCGGGACGCGCTCCGGCGACAGTTCGACCGCCAGGTCGCCCCGAGCCACCATGATGCCGTCGGAGGCCTGTATGATCTCCTCGATGTTCTCTATCGCCTCGTGTTTCTCTATCTTGGAGATGACCGGCGCGTGACCGCCGAACTCCTTTATACGCTCCTTCACCTCCCGCACCTCGTCGGCGGTGCGGATGAACGAGACGGCGACCCAGTCCGGGTGGATCTCCTCCATCCCGAACCGCAAGTCCTCCACGTCCTTCGGCGTGAGGCCGTGGATGGAGAGCTGCGAGTCCGGGAAGTTGAGGCCCTTGTGCGACGAGATGGGACCGCCCTCGATGACCTCGCATACCACGTCGTCGCCCTGGATGCTCACGACCTTCAAGCCGATCAGACCGTCGTCTATGAGCAGCCGGTGGCCGACCTCGACGTCCCGGCCGAGGCTGTCGTAGGAGGTCGCCAGCCGGCTCGCGTCCCCCAGGAAGTCCCCCTGCGAGATCGTAACGCGGCTACCCTCGAGTAGCTCCGTACCGTCCTGGACGTTGCCGGTCCTTATCTTCGGCCCCTGGATGTCCTGCAACACCGCCACGCTGCGGCCCATCTCCCGCGCCGTCTCCCGAACCGTGTGCGCGTTCCGCAGATGCACGGCGTGATCTCCGTGGGAGAAGTTGAACCGCGTTACGTCCACCCCGGCGCGCACGAGCGCCGCTATAGACTCCTCCGAGGAGGTCGCCGGCCCCAGGGTGGCTACTATCTTGGTTCGGCGCACCTTAGATACCCCTCGCCGGCCGGATGCGCGGGTTGAACGCCTTGCGTCCGGGGTAGAACGCCGAGTCGCCCAGAGCCTCCTCGATGCGGAGGAGCTGGTTGTACTTGGCGACCCGGTCGGTCCGGGCCGGGGCGCCGGTCTTTATCTGCCCGGCGTTCACGGCGACGGCGAGGTCGGCGATCGTCGTGTCCTCCGTCTCCCCCGAGCGGTGCGAGATGACCGTCGCATAGCCCGCGCTCCGTGCCAGCTCGATCACGTCGAGGGACTCGGTGAGCGTCCCGATCTGGTTGACCTTGACGAGGATCGCGTTCCCGACCCCCTCGTCGATCCCCCGCTGCAGGAAGTCGACGTTCGTGACGAAGAGGTCGTCGCCGACGAGCTGCACGCGCTCGCCGACGGCCTCGGTGAGCGCGCGCCAGTCCGTCCAGGCGTTCTCGTCGAGCCCGTCCTCGATCGAGACGACGGGGAAGCGGTCGGCGAGCTCGCGGTAGAAGCCGATCATCTCCTCGGGCGTGAGCGTGCGGCCCTCGCCCGGCAGCTCGTAGGCGCCGTCGCGGAAGACCTCGCTGGCGGCGGGATCGAGTGCGATCGCGACGCGGTCTGCGTGCCCGACACGCGCGGCTGCCTCCAGGATCGCCTCGATCGCCTCGGCGGTCGAGGCGAGATCCGGCGCGAAGCCTCCCTCGTCGCCGACGCCGGTCGCGAAGCCGCGCTCGTGGAGCACCGCCCTGAGCGCGTGGAAGACCTCGGCGCCGACGCGAAGCGCCTCAGAAAACGTCTCCGCGCCTGCCGGGACGACCATGAACTCCTGCAAGTCGAGGCGGTTCTGGGCGTGCGCGCCGCCGTTGACGACGTTCATGAGGGGCACGGGGAGCGTGCGCGCCGCCTCCCCGCCGAGCTTTCGCCAGAGCGGCAGGCCGGCGTCGGCGGCCGCCGCCTTGGCCACGGCGAGCGAGCACCCGAGGATCGCGTTCGCGCCCAGCCGGCTCTTCGTCGGAGTGCCGTCGAGCTCGATCATCGCCTCGTCGAGGGCGCGCTGGTCGTCGGCGTCGCGCCCGGCGAGCAGGTCGGCGAGCTCGCCGTTGACGTTCGCGACCGCCTTCGTGACGCCCTTGCCGAGGTAGGCAACCGGGTCGCCGTCGCGCAGCTCCACGGCCTCGTGCTCGCCCGTCGACGCGCCGGACGGGACGGCTGCGCGCCCGAACACCCCCGAAGCGAGACGAACGTCGACCTCGACCGTCGGGTTGCCGCGGGAGTCGAGCAGCTGGCGGGCACGAACGTCCGTAATCTCGGTCATCCGAGGCTCTCCTTCGCTCGGTCGTAGTAGGCATCCTGGGCGGCTAGGTCGAGCGCACGCCAGTCCTCCCCCGCCGCCTCGGCCAGCTCGGCGGCGAGCTCGACCCGCCTCGTGAACCGGCGGGTCGTCGCGCGCAGCGCGAGCTCCGGGTCGACGTTGAGCCGGCGCGCGACGTTGACGACGGTGAAGAGCAGATCGCCGAGCTCGTGGAACGCCGCCGGGTCCGGCTCCGTCTCGGGCGGCGGATCGCCCGCGCGCGCAGCCGCCTCCTCGAGCTCGGCGAGCTCCTCGCGCACCTTCTCGAGCGGACCGGCGAGATCGGGCCAGTCGTAGCCGACGACGGCCGCGCGCCGCTGCACCTTCCGAGCCTCGAGCAGCGCCGGAAGCGTCTCGGGAACGTCGTGGAAGATCCCCTCGCGACCCTCCTGCTCGGTCTTCAGCTCCTCCCAGCGCTCGCGCACGCGGCCCGGCGTCCTCGCCTCGGCATCCCCGAACACGTGCGGATGGCGGCGCACGAGCTTCGCGTGCGCGTCCCGCGCCACGGATTCGAGATCTCCCGCGCCGCGCTCCTCGAGGAGCAGCGAGAGGAAGGTGACCTGGAACAGGAGGTCCCCGAGCTCACCGTGGAGCGCCTCGTCGTCCGCCGCGAGCGCCGCGTCGGCCACCTCGTAGGCCTCCTCGACCGTGTGCGGGACGATCGTCGCGACCGTCTGCTCGCGATCCCAGGGACACTCGCGCCGCAGTTGCCGCGTGAGCTCGTGCAGGTCGAGGAGGGCCTCGTCGAGGCTCATCGAGAGATCACCGCTCCGCGAGTCTAGAGAGGGCTCGCAGCCGCTACTCGGTCTCGGTCGGCTCCTCGGGGAGCTCGGGCGGCGCGTAGCCCGTCGCGTAGCTCACCTTGCCCTCGTACTTCTTGCGCAGATCCTCGACCCATTGCTGCATGTCCTCGTTGCGCTTCTGCTGGAGGAGCTGCGCGCGGATCCCCGCCCGCACCTTGTCGAGCGGCGTGGTCGTGGCCTTGCGAACGTCCGAGACGGCCTCGATCACGTGATAGCCGTACTGCGTCTTGACCGGCTTCGAGAGCTCGCCCGTGTCGAGCTCGAACGAGATCTTGTCGAACTCCGGAACCGTCTGGCCGCGCGAGATCGTGAGCTTGCCGCCGGAGTCCTTGCTGCCGGGATCCTGCGACTTCGCCTTCGCGAGCGCAGCGAAGTCCGCGCCACCCCGGAGCTGCGAGTAGATCTCGTCGGCCTTGCGCTTGCTCGCGGCGAAGTCGACCTCGCTGCCGTTCTTCTCGGCGATCAGGATGTGCCGCACGTCGCGCGACTCGGGCGTCCCGTACTGGGACTGGTTCTGCGCGTAGTACTCGGCGATCTCAGCGTCCGTCACCTGGACGTCCTTCGTGACTGCGTCGAAGAGCTTCTTCGAGAGCGCCGAGACCTCGAGCGCCTTCTCGCGGTACTCCTCGGGGGTGAACCCCTGCGCCTCGAGCGCCTTCACGTACTCCGCGCGCTTGCCGTCGAAGCGAGACTTGATCAGCTCCTGCTCGGCCGCGTCGACGTCCTTCTCGGTCACCTCGATGCCGAGCTCCTCGGCCTCCTGCCGGAACTCCTCGAGCTCGACGAGGTACGCGACGTACTGCGTCTGGATCGACTGGTACTCGGGCGTCCCCGCCTTCGGGAACTCCTGCTTCTGCGCCTCGTAGCTTCGCTTCGCCTGTGCGACGAGGGCGTCGAGCTCGGACTTCGGGATCTCCGTCCCGTCCACGACGGCGACGGCGCCCGAGGGGACGCTGCCGGAGTCGCCACCGCAGGCCGCCGCGGCGAGTGCGACGGTGGCGAGAAGCAGGGCGAACGTCGTACGCAGGACAGTCGTCAAAGCTCGTGTCTTATAGCCACAGGGGTGTTAGGCAGGGGTTGCGGACTGTTCAGAAGCCGAGCGCCGGGCGGGTCAGGCGGCCAGCCGCGCGCGGACGATAGCATCGGGCAGCTCGAGCGCATCCTCGAGACCTTCGACGCGGAGGGAGACCTCCCGCTTGGAGCCCGAGTAGATGACGGTCGGAGCGGTCGCCATGAGAGCCCGCACCTCGGTCGAGCCGAGGCCGAGCGGGCCGATCGTGACGCGGCCTCCTCGGTAGACGAGGTAGTCGGCGCCGAGCCGAGCGAGCTCGAGCTTCGCCCGCTGGATGGCGAACAGATTCCGAACGGGCTCGGGCATCGGCCCGTAGCGGTCTTCGGTGACGGAGACGAGCTCGCGCAGCTCGTCCTCGTCCTCGACGAGCGCGATCCGGCGGTGCAGGTCGATCTTCAGCGCCTCGGAGGCGACGTACGACGCGGGCACGTACGCGTCCACCCGCGCGTCGACGCGGACGGGGCGGGCCGCCGCGCGCCGCCTGCCTGTGAGCTCCGCCACGGCCTCGTCGAGCATCTCGACGTAGAGCTCGAACCCGAGCGCGGCGACGTGCCCGGACTGCTCCGGCCCGAGGAGGTCGCCGGCGCCGCGGATCTCGAGGTCGCGCATCGCGATCTGGAACCCCGCCCCGAGCTCGGTGTGGTCGGCGAGCGTCGAGAGCCGCGCCCGCGCCTCGGGAGTGAGCTCGGACGAGTCGGGATAGAAGAGGTAGGCGTACGCAAGCGCGTCCGAGCGGCCCACGCGGCCGCGGATCTGGTAGAGCTGGGCCAGGCCGAGCGTGTCCGCCCGCTCCACGACGAGCGTGTTCGCCTGCGGGATGTCGATGCCCGACTCGATGATCGTCGTCGACACGAGGACGTCCGCGTCGCCCGCGAGGAACGCGTGCATGCGCTCCTCGAGCTCCTTCTCCGCCATCTGGCCGTGTGCGACGAGGAAGCGGAGCCCCGGGCAGAGCTCCTCGAGCTTCCGGCGGGCGTCCTCGATCGACTCGACGCGGTTGTGGAGGTA
>CALMWA010000291.1 GCA_937873125.1 uncultured Actinomycetes bacterium
TCCTGCGTCATCGTGGGGTTGCCGGGCTTCTTGCCGACGTAGATGCGTTCCGCCTCCGGCCGCGCGTGCGAGAGTAGGCTCTCTGGCGCAAGCCGGTCGTAGACGACCGCGTCGGCCTCCTGCATGCACCGCACGCCCTTCACGGTGAACAGGCCGGGGTCACCGGGACCACTTCCTACGAGATAGACCGTCAACTCCTTACCTCACGAACCTCGCCGAGCACGACCGCCGCCCCCTGCTCCAGAAGATCCCGCGCCAGCCGCTCGCCGACCTCGTCGGGGTCTCCACCGTCGGCTTCGCCTCGGTAAACAAGCGCCCCGTCGATGGACGCCACGATCCCGCGCAGGTAAACGGCATCGCCGCGGACAGCACCGAGCGCCCCCACCGGAACGCGGCATCCTCCTTCAAGCGTCCGTAGCAGCGCCCGTTCGGCCATCGTAGTCTTCTCCGTGACGCCATCATTCAAGACCTCGCCGAGACGACCGTACAGGACATGATCCGAGAGCGTGGCGACGGCGAGAGCGCCCTGCCCGACAGCGGGGAGCATCACTCCAGTCGGTATTACGGTGTGTGGGGCGTCGAGTCCGATCCTCTCCAGCCCGGCGCGCGCCAGCACTAGAGCGTCCGCCGCACCCTCGCGCAGCTTGCGAACCCTGGTGTCCACGTTGCCCCGGATCTCGACGATGTTCACGTCGGGGCGGCGGTTGAGGATCTGGGCTCGCCGCCGCAGGCTGGACGTCGCCACCACCGCCCCCTCGGGTAGCCCGTCCAGGTCGTAGCGCTCCTCGGATACGAGTACGTCGGACGGGTCGTGACGCTCGCTCACGGCGGCCAGGGAGATGCCTTCCCGCAGCGTGGTCGGTACGTCCTTCAGCGAATGCACGGCCAGGTCTATCTCACCGGCGAGCAGGGCGTCGTCGAGTTGCCGGGTGAAGACGTCGCGCTGGTCTATGACGGAGAAAGGCGTCTCGGGGCGCTGCTCGCTGGTCGTCTTTATGACCTGGACTTCCACGTCGAGGCCGGCGTCGCGCAACTTGCGGGCGCAGGATTCGGCCTGGGTGAGCGCGAGCCTGGAGCCTCGCGTCCCGAGAACTACGGGCTGTCCGGGGGTCATGGGTCTCCGGGACCGGAGCGATGCAGTTCCACGCTGATGCTCTCCAGTGCGAGCAGCCGCTGCCGCACCTCGGCGGAATCAAGTGGCGCGCCGGACTCCGCGAGGGCTTTCAGCTCCGCGATGGGACCGTGAAGCAGCTTGTTGACGAGAGAGTGACTCAGACGCTCCACGGACTCGGCCTCCTGCGGCGAGAGGTCCATCTTCTTGAGGGCGCGGGAGAGTTCGTGGCGCCGGATGCGTTCGGCCCCGCTCCGCAGTTCCTGGATCAGGGGCACGACGTGCAGCGTCGAGAGCCAGCTCATGTACTCGAAGACGGCGGGCGAGATCATGGCCTCCCCACGCTCCGCGGCGGCCCCCCGCCCCGCGGCGTTGTGGTCCACGACCGACTGGAGGTCGTCTATGTCGTAAACGTAGGCGCGTTCGAGCGCCTGCACCGCCGGGTCCACGTCCCGCGGCACCGCGATGTCCACGAAGAACAGCGGCTCCTCGCGCCCTTCGAGGGCTTTGGAGACCAGATCCGCCTCGACCACCCAGTCCCCGGAGCCCGTGGAACTGACGACGACATCCACCGCCGCCAACTGGTCGGCGAGCGCATCGAAGGCAACCGCCCGTCCCGCGACCCTCTCGGCCAGCAACCGGGCGCGCTTCGGGGTACGGTTGGCGATCCTAATATCCGTGACTCCCCGGGCCTTGAGGTGCTTTATGACCAGCTCGCTCATGTCGCCGGCGCCGAGCACCAGAGCCTTGCGGCCGGCGAGCGCCCCGAATACCTCCCCGGCGAGCTTCACCGCGACGTGAGGTACCGAGATGGAGCTGTCCCCGATCCCGGTCCGCGTGCGGACGCTCTTTCCCACCCGAAGAGAGGTGTGGAAGAGGCGATTCAGGATCGGTCCGGCGCACTGCTCTTCCGTCGCCACGCGGTAGGCGTCCCGCACCTGGCCGAGTATCTGGGCCTCGCCCACGACCATCGAATCGAGGGAGCTTGCGACCCGGTACAGGTGCCGCACCGCCTCGGCATCGGTAAGCCAGTACGTGTCCCGCCCCAGCGAAGCACGATCTACGTTGCGGTCGTCGGCCAGGGCGTCGAGCATGCGCGTGCGGGCGCTATCGTCCTGGACCACGGTGTAGAGTTCGGTCCGGTTGCAGGTCGAGATCAAAACCGCCTCCGAGACGACACCGTGGTCCTTGAGCCGCCGCAGGAAGTCCCGTGCCGCGCACGCCGGGAAAGCGACCCGCTCGCGCACCTCCACCGGCGCCGAGCGGTGGCTCATCCCCGCAACTGCGATAAGCACCGGCTCACCTCCCCTTCGAGCCGCTCTTCAGCCT
>CALMWA010000292.1 GCA_937873125.1 uncultured Actinomycetes bacterium
CAGTACGCGCACACCATGGGCGGGGCCGTGGTGACGGGGGCATTCGTCATGGCGGGGCTCGGAGCGTACTATCTGCTCGCTCGCCAGCACGAGGAGTACGGCAGGATCTTCGTCAAGGTCGGCGTGGTAGTGGGCGTTGTCGCCAGCATCTGGATGATCTTCCCGAGCGGCGACCTCGAGGGCCGGCAGGTGGCGGAGAAGCAACCGGTGAAGTTTGCCGCCATGGAGGGCCTCTTCGAGAGCGAGAGGGGCGCCGGCATCGTCATCCTCGGCCAGCCCGACATGGAGAACTTGCGCCTGGACAACCCGATCATAGTCCCCAAAGTCCTCAGCTTCCTGACCTACCAGAACTGGACCGCCGAGATAAAGGGGCTCGAGGAGTTCCCGCGCAGGGACTGGCCGGACAACATCCCGCTTCTGTACTACAGCTACCGCATCATGGTGGGCCTCGGGACGTTCTTTATCGGGATCATGACGTTGGCGGCCTTCTTGCTCTGGCGGCGCAAGCTCTTCGAGTCGCGCTGGATGCTCTGGGTGCTCATGCTCGCGATGCCCTTCCCGTTCATCGCCAACACCGCCGGGTGGTACACGGCGGAGATGGGGCGGCAACCCTGGATCGTCTACGGCCTGCTGCGGACCGAGGAGGGCGTCTCGCCGCTCGTCTCCTCGGGGACCGTGCTCTTTACCCTCATCGGGTTCGCGGGGATGTACCTGATAATGGGCCTACTCTACATCTTGCTGATGGTGCGCGAGGTCGGACACGGCCCCGTGAGCGAAGAAGAGATGCTGGGCCTCACGGGAGACGAGCCGGGCGCTGAACCCGGTTCCGAACCCCGGACGGTTTAGAGCGTAGGAGGAGCGATGCAGACTATCTGGTTTATCTTTGTTGCGTTGATGGTCACGATGTACGTCCTCCTGGATGGCTTCGACCTCGGAGCGGGGGCCATACACCCGTTTGCCGCCAAAAACGACGCCGAGCGGCGAACGATCCTGCGGGCCATCGGCCCGGTGTGGGACGGCAACGAGGTCTGGCTCATCGCCGCCGGCGGCACGCTGTTCTTCGCCTTTCCGGTGCTGTATTCGGCCGGCTTCTCCGGTTTCTACCTGCCGCTCATCATGGTGCTGTGGCTGCTCATGATCCGGGGCCTCTCCATAGAGTTGCGCGCTCACATGAACAACCCCCTGTGGGCCTCGTTCTGGGACGCGGCGTTCTTTATCGGGAGCGCGCTCCTGGCGATATTCTTCGGAGCCGCCCTGGGTAACGTCGTGCGGGGCGTGCCGCTCAACCCGGACGGCTACTTCTTCCAGCCGCTGTGGACGGACTTCAGCCCCTTCTCGGACAACCCCGGCATCCTGGACTGGTACACGGTCCTCATCGGCCTGCTCGCCCTGACGACCCTCATCGTTCACGGGGCCAACTTCATCGCCCTGAAGACCGAACACGACCTGAACGCCCGCGCCCGAAAGATCTCGCACCGCTTCGCCCTCGCGACCATCGTCCTCACCGTGCTCGGCACTGCCGCCACCTTCTGGGTTAGCCCGTGGATGATCGAGAGCTACAACCAGCGTCCTTACGGCTACGCCCTGCCCCTCGTCGCCATAGCCGGCCTCGTCGGCATGGTCTTCTTCGCCCTTCGGGGACGCGACCGGGCGGCGTTCCTCTCCTCCAGCGCATTCATAGTCGGGATGCTCACCAGTAACGTCTTCGGCGTCTACCCGAACGTTCTGCCCGCCGTGAACCCGGAGAACAGCCTCACCGTCTTCAACGCATCGGCCTCCAACTACGGTATGGCGGTCGGCCTCGTGTGGTGGAGCATCGGCATGGTCTTCGCCACCATATATTTCGTCGTCATCTACCGGCTCTTCCGCGGCAAGGTGCGCCTGGAGGACGAAGGCTACTAGCTGCGCTACGTAGCCGTGCTAAGGACCGCCGACTCCCCTGGATAGCGCCACGGCCATCGTAACCAGCGTGAGCCCCAGGAAGAATACCGCCGTGGCGCACCCCAGCCCCGCGAGCGCGCACGATCCGGCGGCGCCACCGGGGCTCGTCCCCGCCACGAGCCGCGCTCCCAGCGCCACCAGAACCACGTGCCAGACGAACGCCCCGGCCGACACGGTGAAGACCACAACGCCCAGCACCGACGAGAGCATCCCCTCTCCCAGCGCAAGCTGCAATAGACCCAGAGGGATCTGGACCAGATACCCCGCGACCCACGGAGCGCACGCCACCCCGACGACGGCCAGCATCCCGGAAAACGTTATCCGACCGCCGAACAGCCGCACCGTCAAGTACATCAGGGCCGAGACCCCCAGCCACCACACGAACGGGAACACGAGAGCCGATAATGGAACGAACACTCGCAGTCCGCGTTCTAGCTGCTCGAAGGCGGCGGGCGGTAGCTCCGGGAACTGCTCCGCCCGCAAGCCGTCGCCGAACAGGAAAGCCGCCGTCAGCACCAGGCTCAGGAGCGCCCACAACCCCACGGCCATAAGGCCCGACCACACCCGGCGCGTCCGGCCGGCCGCTTCCAG
>CALMWA010000293.1 GCA_937873125.1 uncultured Actinomycetes bacterium
ACCGGACGCCCGGAGATGTCCTTGCCGAGCCCGACCGGCAGCGCCCAGTCGTTGCCCTCGGGGTAGTCCTCGAACACGTCCCCGAGCGTCACGGTCGCAGGCCGGGTGTTCGGCACCTCGACCCCGACGGCGCTCTTGCCGGGGATCGGAGCGAGTATCCTTACCTCCGTCGCCGCCAGCGCGTAGGCGATGTCTTGCTGCAGGTTGCTGACCTTTCCGACCTTGACACCGCTGCCGAGCCGCAGCTCGTAGCGTGTTACACGCGGTCCCACGACCGCGCGGATCACCTGCGCCGCGACCCCGAGGTCCGAGAGCGCCTGCGTCAGGCGGCGGCTGGTGCCCTCCGCGTCGTGTTCGGGGTCCGCGCCGCCCAACTTCAGGAGCGACATCGAAGGGGGAACGTAATCGCCTGTATCGGACGGCTCGCGCTCCTCCCGTGGAGCAAGAGATTCTCGGCTCTCCGGCAAGACTACCTCGAAACCTCCCGGTTCTTCCGGCGTGAGCGGGGCGGCCGGCCCCTCCGCATCTAGCTCTGGGTAGAGATCCACAACCCCCTGCGACGGCCTTGCCTTGCCTGCTTTCGTTGACCGGGACGGCCTGCTCATCGCTTTCCGGCGCTCCGCGACGGCATGCGCCTCGTGCGCTGCGGCCCGACGCTTGCGCCACTCGCTCACACGTTCCCCGATAGAACTGGAGAAGCTCCGAAACCCGCCTGCCGCCGCTTCGAAAGATATTCCCGTGAGAAGCGAGAGACCCAGAACGTATAGAACCGACAGCGCAACAGCGGCTCCTACCACGCCGCTCGCCCAGTAGACAGCGCCGTAGATAGCGCTGCCCAGAATGCCGCCCGCCCCGGCATACTTTCCTGCCTCGAAGAGTTGTTGCTCCGGCAACATCGCGGCACGCGTCGTCGCGAAGCCCAGCAGGATCGAGATCGCGCCGATAGTCCGCTTTAACGGCAAGCGCCCCACCACCAGCAGCCCGCCGGCCACCGCCAACAACGTGGGAAGCACATAACCCACGCTACCGAGCAGCCGAGTCGCCCCCACCAACCCGGACTCGCCGAGCCAGGCGCCACGGCCGCTCACGAAGGCAGCCGTGAAGAACAGGCCCACCGCGAGCAGCACGCCACCGATCACACCTGGCGTAAGCCATTCACGGACACGTCCCCACAACCGGCCGGATGTACCGGCCCTGGTGTTCTTGCTCCCGCGGTGCTTCTTTGCTGGAGCTTTTTTAGTGGTCTTTGCCGGGGCGCGTCTGCTCTTTGCCATGAGCCTTAGTCTAGCGCATTGACCTTCAAGTGATGGTCAACCGCACCATATAGTAGAGGTTGAAGTTTAGACCTCAACTATTAGCGGCAGTATGATCGGGCGCTTGCGCGTCTTCTGGGAGAGAAAGCCGGAGAGGTCCTTGCGGATGGCGTTCTTCAGCTCGCCCCAGTCGGTCAGGCGTTGTTTCGCGGTGCGTTCGAGCGTCTTGCCCACGACGTTGATGGACTCCTCGACGAGGCCGTTCGCCCCTTGAGGGTTCACGAAGCCGCGCGAGATCACATCCGGCGGGCCCAGCAGTTGGCCGGTCTGGCCGTTGATGCGGGCCACGACGATGAACATTCCGTCTTCGGCGAGTTGCTGGCGCTCGCGAATAACGCTCTCGGAGTCGTCGGCCAGTCCTCCACCGTCCACCAGGAACATCCCCGCCTCGACGGGCTTCATCCGCTTCGCGTTGCCGTTGTTGAACTCCACGCCCGCGCCGTTCTCCAGGATGAAGATATTCTCCTCCGGGATGCCCACGGACATGCCCGTCTTGGAGTGGTGGTACAGGTGGCGGAACTCACCGTGTACAGGGACGAGATAGCGCGGTTTCAGGAGCGAGAGGACTATCTTCTGTTCCTCCTTCGCGCCGTGGCCGGAGACGTGGACCGGCATGAGCGGACTGTAACAGACCTGCGCGCCGCGCTTCATCAGGTTGTTGATGGTTCGCGAGACACCGCGCTCGTTACCGGGGATCGGGTGGGCTGCTATCACGACGGTGTCGTCCTCACCGACCTCGATGGTGCGGTGCGTGCCGTTGGCTACGCGGGAGAGCGCCGCCAGCGGTTCGCCCTGAGAGCCCGTCATAAGGACGACTATGTCCGAGTCGGGGACCTTGTTGACGTCGCGCTGGTTCACGTACATCGCCTGAGGCAAGTCCAGGTAGCCGAGTTCACGGGCGATATCTACGTTACGGATCATTGAGCGTCCCGTAACGCCGACGAGCCTCCCATGCCGTTTGGCCGCCTCGACGACCTGCTGGACCCGGTGGATGTGCGAGGCGAACGAGGCTACGATGATCCTGCCTTCCGCATCCTCGAAGACCCTGTTGAGCGTCTCGCTCACAACGCGCTCCGAAGGCACGTATCCGGGACGCTCGGAGTTCGTGGAGTCTCCAAAATACGCCAGGACGCCCTCGCTGCCGAGGGCCGCCAAGCGGGCGAGATCCATCGGGTCGCCCTCGGTCGGGGTCAGGTCGATCTTGTAGTCGCCGGAGAACACGATGAGTCCGGCCCGCGTGCGGATGGCGATAGCGACGGCGTCCGGGATGGAATGGTTCACGTTGATGAACTCCAACCCGAAACCGCCCAGATTCTGGGTGTCGCCGGCCTTTATCTCGCGCAGGTCGCCTTTCTTGATACCGAACTCCTGCAGCTTGCTGCGAAGCAGGCCCAGCGTAAGCTTCGTCGCGTAGACCGGAACGTTGAACTCCCGCAAGAGATACGGCACCGCTCCCACATGGTCCTCGTGACCGTGGGTCAGCACGATGCCCTTCAGTTCATCGGCGTGCTCGCGAAGGTAACTAAAGTCCGGCAGGACCAGGTCGATGCCGGGCATCTCTTCGTCGGGGAACGCCATGCCCGCGTCTACCAGGATAATGCCGCTCTCCTGGCGCACGGCCGTCATATTCTTGCCGATCTCCCCGAGTCCTCCGAGGGGAATGACCTGCAAGGTCTTGTTGTCTAACAGCGTGAATTACCTCCTTCAGGAGCTATCAGCTAGCGACGGTCAGGCCTCGAAAGTTCTTGGCGACGCCCGGCCTCCGGTAATAACTGACGGCTAGTTCTTGTTCAGGTACTGTCCGAGGTCGAGTTCCTTTGGCCCGACGGCCGACAGATACATGTTTTCGAGTTTCAGGTGTTTTTTGGCGAGCCGCTCTATATCCTGCGGCGTCACCGCTTCTATGAGTTCTGATATCTCTTCGGGCGTCAACAGCTCCGCGCCGGTGATGATGCCGCGTCCGATGCGGGTCATCCTGACGGCGGTGCTTTCGAGCGCCAGCAATGTCGTGCTCTTGAGCTGCTGCTTAGTACGCTCCAGCTCCTCATCCGTCACCAGCTCGTGCTGAACACGCTCCAGTTGCTCGGTGATGACCTTCACGGCCTCCTCGACGTTGCCGGTAGTCGAACCGACGTAGGTCTTGATCGCTCCGGTATCCGAGTAGCCCTGGTGGTAGGAGTAGACGGCGTAGGCCAGGCCGCGCTTCTCACGCACCTCCTGGAACAGCCGGCTGCTCATGCCGCCGCCGAGCACGTTGTTGAGGGCCGACATCGCGTAGCGATCCTCGCTCTTCGCCGGGATGCCCAGCGAGCCCAGGGAGACGTGGTACTGCTCAGTCTCCTTGAACTTATAGAAGAAGCGGCTGTCGGGCTGCTTCGGGTCGGCATCGCGAACGAAGGGTTCGCCCTCGGGCAGACCGGAGAGTTTCTCTTCGACCATCCGCTCGAACCCTTCAGGGTCGAGCTTTCCGGCGCCGACTACGAAGACGTTCGAGGCGTTGTACGTGGAGCCGTGGAAACCCTGGAGTGTATCGTGGTCCACGCCGCGGACGGTCTCTGCGGAGCCGATAATCGGGCGTCCCAGGGTGTCGTCATGGAAGATCAGGGACGAGAGGTACTCGTCGGCCATCTGGTCCGGCCGGTCCTCGTACATCTTGATCTCCTCGACGATCACCTCCCGCTCCCGCTCCAGGTCCGCGAGCGTCGGCCGCAGCACCATGTCGCTCATGATGTCCAGAGCGCGTTCCAGATGCTCAGGCAGGAATCGAGCGTAGAGCACCGTGTACTCTTCGCCCGTCGCGGCGTTCTCCTGCGCCCCGATGCTCTCGAAGGCCTCGGCGACCTGCAGGGCGTTCATCGAGGGCGTACCCTTGAAGAGCATGTGCTCCATCAGGTGAGAGATACCCGCGACCTCGTCCCTCTCGTCGCGGGAGCCGGCCCGGATCCAGACTCCCAGAGAGACGCTGGTGGATTCGTCCAGCGCCTCCGAGAAGACCCGAAGTCCCCCCGGAAGATCCTTCCGCCGTATGTTGGGGTCGCTCAAAGGTTAGTCCTCCAGCTTCTCTAGCGAGATGCGGTTCTGCTTGTCGATCTCCAATACGCGCACCTTGATCAGATCCCCTTCGGCCACCACATCCTCGACCCGCTCGACGCGCTGCTTGCCCGGCGCAAGGCGCGAGATGTGTACGAGACCGTCGCGGCCGGGGGTAAGCTCGACGAAGGCGCCGAAGTTAGTAACCTTGACGACCTTGCCGTTGTAGATCTCTCCGGCTTCCACATCCTTCATCATGCCCTTGATCGCCGACGCCGCCTCCTTGGAGACGACACCCTCGCCGGCCACGAAGACCGTTCCGTCGTCCTCGACGGAGATGTTCACACCGAACTGGTCCTGCAAAGCGTTGATGGTCTTTCCGCCGGGGCCTATTAGCATCCCGATCTTATCCTTCGGGATCTTCAAGACCTCGACCCTGGGAGCGAACTCCGAGACCTCTTCGCGCGACTCGGCTATGGCGCCGCGCATGATCTCCAGCAGTTCCAGCCGGCCCTTGCGCGCCTGGTCCAGAGCCTCCTTCAGAAGCTGCGCGGAGACGCCCGTGATCTTCATGTCCATCTGGAGCGCCGTGATGCCATCGGTTGTGCCGGCGACCTTGAAGTCCATGTCGCCGAGATGATCCTCAAGCCCCTGGATGTCGGTCATGATGACGTAGTCGTCACCCTCCTTGACGAGTCCCATCGCCACGCCGGCGACCGGGGCCTTGATCGGCACGCCGCCGTCCATGAGAGCGAGCGTCGAACCGCATACGCTGCCCATCGAGGACGAGCCGTTCGACTCCAGAACCTCGGAGATTATCCGCAGAGCGTAAGGAAAAGTCTCCTCGTCCGGGACGACCGGGAGGAGCGCGCGCTCCGCGAGCGCCCCGTGCCCGATCTCCCGGCGCCGGGGGCTTCCGAGACGGCCGGTCTCACCCGTGGAGAACGGCGGGAAGTTGTAGTGGTGCATGTAACGCTTGCCCGTTGCCGGCTCAAGTGTATCGAGCCTCTGCGCGAGGCCAAGATCGGCCAGCGCGAGCGAGCTCAGGACCTGCGTCTCGCCACGGGTAAAGAGTCCGGTGCCGTGCACGCGCGGCAGCACGCTGACCTCGGCGGTCGTCGGGCGGATCTCGTCGAACCCACGCAGATCGGTGCGCTTGCGGTCCCGAAGCAAGAGCTCCCTGAAAGCCTCTTTCTCAAGGGTGTAGAGCGCCGCCTTGATGTTGGCGATCTCCTCCTCGGCCTCGTGGCCTTCGAGTAGCTCTACTTCGAGCTCGTCGAGGGCGACGTGGCGGGCGCGGCGGTCGGTCTGAACGATGCCGTCCTTGATGCGACCGAGGTACTTCTCGCGAAGCTCGCCGAGGACCGGATTCTCCCGCTGCGCCTCGATCCCCTGTTTCGGCTTGCCGTGCTCGGCGGCCCACTGCTCTATCGTCAGGGCCTGGGACTGGATCGTCTCCTGCGCCAGCTGAAGAGCCTCGACCATCACGTCCTCCGGCACCTCGTTGCCGCCGGCCTCGACCATAGTGATGGCTTCCTTCGTGCCCGCCACGACCAGATCCAGGTCACTCTCGGCGATCTGGGCGTAGGTCGGGTTGAGTATGAAACCGCCATCCGGGCCGCGCCCGACGCGCACCGCGCCGATGGGACCGTCGAAGGGTATATCCGAGAGAGCGAGCGCCGCCGAAGCGCCGATCATGCTGACCGTGTCGTAGGGTGTGTCCTGATCCGCGACCAGAACGGTGCCGACGACCTGGATATCGTAGTAGTAGGCTTTCGGGAACAACGGGCGCAGCGGCCTATCCGTGAGCCGGCTCGTGAGTATAGCCTTCTCCGAAGGACGTCCCTCGCGCTTTATGAAGCCGCCGGGGATCTTACCAGCCGCTGACATCCGCTCCTCAATGTCCACGCTGAGCGGAAGGAAGGATGCTCCGGGCCTGGGCCTCGAAGACCGTGTGGCGGTAGAAAGCAGCACCGTATCGCCGAGGCGGGCCGTTACGGCTCCGCCCGCCTGCTTGGCGAGCTTCCCGGTTTCGAGCACGACCGAGCGCTCGCCGACGGGGATCTCTAAACGCATATTCTCTTATCTCCTCTTGCTAGGGTTATTCTCGGAGTGCGGCTTAGCGGCGCAGGCCGAGCGTGGCGATGAGCGAGCGGTAACGCTCGACATCTTTCTTTTGAAGGTACTTGAGCAGCCGACGCCGCTTGCCGACGAGCTTCAGCAAGCCCCGCCGCGAGTGAAAGTCGTGCTTGTGCTCGCGCATATGCTCCGTCAAGTGGGAGATGCGCTTGGTGAGGATCGCGACCTGGACCTCGGGAGAGCCCGTGTCGTCGTCATGGGTGCGATGCTCCTGAATGATTTCCGTTTTGTTCTCGACTACCGCCAACTTCTTCTTTCTCCTCTTTGATAACTTTTGTTTTATCTCACTCTATTTCACGCTATATGCTACCACAAGCATCAAGCTGTATCGTCCGCCAGCCGCCGCGCCTCCTCTACGTCCCGCGCGATCTGCGCCTTTAGCTCCTCCACCCCCGAGAAACGCCGCTCATCGCGGATACGCGCCGTGAAGCTCACATCTATCGTCCGGCCGTACAGGTCCCCGTCGAATTGCAGCAGATACGCCTCGATCCGGTTCTCCCCCCGCTCGAACGTCGGGGCGACACCGACGTTGGTACAGACGGCGTACCGCTTCTCGCCTACACAAGCGTGTCCCGCGTAGACACCGCGCGCGGGGACCACCACAGCGGGGTCCGGCAGCAGGTTCGCGGTCGGGAAGCCGATGGTTCGACCCCGGCGGTCGCCCTCCACGACCCGGCCCCGGACAGCGTAGGGCCGCCCCAGTAACCTTCCGGCATCGGTAACGTCTCCGGTCGAGATCATAGCGCGTATTCGCGTCGAGTTGATCTCCTCTTCCCCGTTCTCGCCGCGTAACGGAACACCGATCGCATCGCCCCCGTACGATCGCATCAGCCGGCGAAGGTCATCGAGGTTCCCGGACGCCCGATGCCCGAACCTGAAGTTTTCTCCGACCACGACCGCGCCGGCCCCGATCTCACCAACCAGCACGTCCCGCGCGAACTCTTCCGGGCTCTTCTGCGACAGTTCTTTATCGAAGCGGATTACGTACACCTCATCCGCCCCGTACCTAAGCAGCAACTCCCGGCGCATCTCGAGCGTACTCAGCAGCGGAGGCTCCTCCCCCGGCCTCAGAACCGCCCGCGGGTGCGGATGAAACGTCGCCGCGACGACCGGCTCGCTCCTGCGCCGTCCTTCCTCCACCGCCCTCCGCAACACCACCTGATGCCCCAGATGCACCCCGTCGAAGTTACCGAGCGCGACGACTACGGTCCGCACAAAACCACCTCCGCCCGCGCCTCTACCCCATCGCTCCGGTAGACAGCCAGTAACTCCCCCCCGCTCTCGACCCGAAAAGTCCCCTCCAACGCACACGGCCACAACTTCCGGCCGTTACAGATATTCGCAATCTCCGTCGGCTCAACCTCGAACGCCCGCAAGCCGCCGAGCACTTTCGATGATTGTATTATGTGGTTGTTGATAGTACCAGAAGCGAGTTCTTCGAGGGAGGTTGCGTAGTCTACGCTGATGTCGCCGACGGAGGTGCGACGGAGGGCGGTGAGGTAGGCGCCGGTTTCGAGGGAGGTTGCGAGGTCGGAGATTAGGGAGCGGACGTAGGTGCCGCTGCTGCACCGGATCTCGAAGGTGGCGCTCTCCTGGACAGGATCGACAGATATAAGCTCGAACGCTGTAATTTTCACGGGCCGGCTCTCGCGTTCGACGGTGATACCGCGGCGGTGGAGGTTGTAGAGGCGTTCGCCGCCGATCTTCAGGGCGGAGGCCATCGGCGGGGTCTGGAGCAGGTCGCCGGTAAAGTGCGGCAGGGCCGCACGTATGTCGTCTTCGATGGGCATGGGGAGGTTTAGGGCCGTGATCTCTCCGTCGGCATCCAGCGTGTCGGAGGTCGCGCCGAAGCGGGCAGTGGCGGTGTAGGTCTTGTCCTGGCCCATCACGTAGCGCGAGAGACGAGTGGCGCGGCCGATCAGGAGGATCAAAAGCCCCGAGGCTATTGGGTCGAGGGTGCCGGTATGCCCTATCTTGGTTTTTCTCGGGAGCAGACGCTTGACCCGCGCGACGGCCCCGGCGCTCGTTATGCCGGAGGGCTTGTCCAGCGCGAGCGCGCCGCTCGGCACACCGTTCGGCACGCCGCGTGGCAGCGGTTCGGCTATCGCTCGCCGCCCAGGTCCACGACGCCCTTGAGGTTATCGAGAAGCTCCTCGCGGGCCTCGTCAGGGCGCATGCCGGGACGGGTGTAGCCGGCAGCCAGCCGGTGTCCACCGCCGCCGAAGCGCCGCGCTATCTCCCCCACGTCTACCGTCTCGGAGCGCAGGGATCCCTTCGTGCCTTTCGGGACCTCGCGCAGGTGGGCCACCACATCCACACCGGCCACGGTACGGAGCTGGTCTATGGACTCCTTGGAGTCAAGCTCCGTGGCTCCGGTGCGCTCGTAGTCGCCGTTATCGACCGTGGCGATGATCGCCTCGCCGTAGCGGACGGCGTTCGCCAGGGTTACACCGACTATGTTCAACTGCTCTATGGTGCCGGTGCGGTTGAGACGGTCGTCCACTTCGGCGGGTACCACGCCTACGCGCAGGAGCTCGGCGACGAGCTCGTGAACCTCCGGGGAGATGTTGCGGAACCGGAAGCCGCCGGTATCCGTGCGGACGCCGGTGTAGATCGCCTCGGCCGCCGGTTTGTCCAGCGGCACGTTCAGCTCCGTGTACAGGTCCGCGACGATCTCGGCGCTCGCGGCGGCGCGGGCCTTCACGATGTTGTACTCGGCGTAGAGCGGGTTGTCCTCGTGGTGGTCGAGGTTCAGGCGTGCCCCGGCCTCGGGTATCGGGACGCCCGTCCGGTCGGCGCGGGAGGTGTCAACCACGAGCAAGTCGTGGCCGTCCGGCAGCTCGGGCAGGGCTCCGTCGTGGAGGAGCCACTGCAAATAGTTCGGCACCTCCTCGGCGTGGCAGAACACCGCCTCGGCCCCGAGTTGACGCATCAGATGCAGCAGCGCGGCCGAGGCGCCGATGGCGTCACCGTCGGCGCCGACGTGGGTAGTAATGGCGACCCGGTCCAGGGTCTTTAGGAAGTCCGAGATCTCACCGATGGTGTTACCTGTCGTCTGCGTCGCCATGTTCCGTTTTAACCTCCCTGAGAGCCGCCTCTATCCGGCTCGCTGTCTCTACAACGGGGTCCGGCTGGAAACGCAGCCGGGGCGTGCGCCTCATACGCATCTGGCGCCCCACGACGGCCTGGATGCGCCCGGCGGCACTCTGGAGGCCGGTGTGGGCCTCCTCGGAGTCTTCGCCGGCCAGGACGCTGTAAAAGACCGTGGCATGGGCCAGGTCCGGGCTGACGTCCACGCTCGTGACGGTTACCAGGCCGTTGATGCGCGGGTCGGAGAGCGAGTTGACCTCCTCGCCCACAATCTCGCGTAATTGGGACTCTATCTTGCGGGTGCGTTCACTCATAGCTTCACGAACTCCTCGCGCCACTCCACTATCGAAAGCTCCTCGTAGTTGAGGAGGGAGCGCCGGATTTCCTCGCGTTTCTCCTCCGCCGCGCTGCGCGAGACGGCAGCGACGGCGAATTCCACCGTCGCCCGCTGCCACGAGTCCTGGTTACCGGACTCGACCACGGAGACGTTCTTCCGGCGCAGGCGGTCCTTCAGGGAGCGAATCGTCTTACGCTTATCCTTGAGGCTGGAGGCAAAAGGCAACTCCAGCTCAAGGCGCACGGCGCAGAACAAGGGCTCCCGGTTACCTCGGGATCTCTACGATCTCGAAGAACTCCAGGACGTCGCCTTCCTTGATGTCGTTGAAGTTCTCGATTCCGACACCGCACTCGAAGCCCTGACGAACGGAGCGCGCATCGTCCTTGAAGCGCCGCAGCGAGGCGATGTTGCCCTCGTAGATGACGACGCCGTCCCGGATCACACGGACCCGGTTCGTACGGAAGATCTCACCGGACATAACGTAACAGCCCGCCACGACCCCGATGTTCGGGACGCGGAAGATCTGACGAACCTCCGCGGTACCCGTCTCGTTCTCCCGCTCCTCCGGCGCGAGCATGCCGCGCATGGCAGCTTCGATCTCTTCGAGCGCCTTGTAGATGACGTCGTAGGTGCGGATCTCGACGCCCTCCCGCTCGGCGACCTGCTTGGCCGTGGTAGTCGGACGCACGTTGAAGCCGAGCAGTATTCCGTCACTCGCAGAACCGAGCATCACATCGGAATCCGTCAGAGCCCCGACGCCGCTGCGCACGATGTTCACGCGCACCTCGTCGGTCGAGAGCTTGGCGAGCGCCTCCTTGAGCGCCTCCACCGAACCGGCCACGTCCGCCTTGATGACGAGGTTCAGGTCCTGCATGCCGCCCTCGCCGAGGAGCTCCTCCAGGGTGCGGCGCGAACCGCCCTGGGCCAGTTCCTGGCGCTGGAGAGCGGACTCGGCGTGCTGGGCACGGTCGCGGGCCAGGCGCTCGCGCTCCACGACCTCGAAGCGCGTACCAGCCTCCGGGACGCCGGAGAGGCCCAGGATCTCGACGGGACTACCGGGACCGGCCTCCTTGATCCGTTTGCCAGTGTAATCGAGCATCGCGCGGACGCGCCCGTAGGCCGTCCCCGCCAGCACCACGTCTCCCTTGTGCAGCGTGCCGCGGCGCAACAGAAGCGTCGCCACCGGCCCGCGACCGGGGTCGCGCTCGCCCTCGATCACGTACCCGCTCGCCGGGGCGTTCGGGTTCGCCTTGAGGTCTTCGAGTTCGGATACGACGAGAATATTCTCCAGCAACTCGTCGATACCCTCGCCGGTCTTCGCGGAGACGGGGACCGTAACGGTCTCGCCGCCGTAGGACTCCGGCATAAGACCCTGCTCGGAGAGCTGGCCGAGAACTCGATCCGGGTTGGCGTTGGAGACGTCGATCTTGTTGAGCGCGACGACCATCGGCACGCCAGCCGCCCTGGAGTGCTCTATGGCCTCCTGGGTCTGCGGCATGATGCCGTCGTCGGCGGCCACGACGAGCACGACCACGTCCGTCACCTTCGCGCCGCGGGCGCGCATCTCGGTAAACGCCGCGTGACCGGGGGTGTCGATGAAAGTGATCTTCTTACGCTCGCCGCCTTCTCCGGCCTCCACCTGGTAGGCGCCGATGTGCTGCGTGATGCCCCCGGCCTCACCGGACTGCACGTTAGCCTTACGGATGCGGTCGAGCAGAGAGGTCTTGCCGTGGTCCACGTTGCCCATCACCGTAACGACCGGCGGCTTCTCGACGAGGTCGTTCGGATCGTCTTCGGGCAGCACCTCCTCCGGCTCGGGCTCCTCGACGGCCCCGACCTCGACCTCCTGTCCCAACTCCTCGGCGATCAACTCAATCTCCTCGGTGGTCAGTGACTGGGTCACGGTCTTCATCTCCCCGAGACCCATCAAAACCTTGATGACCTGCGTCGGAGCGATGCCGAGCGCGTCGGCCAGATCTTTGACCGTCGCCCCCGGCTCGACACGTACAGCGGTCGTCTCCGGCGCCTCCGCCACGGGCTTCGGCGCTTCCTTTGCGGCAACCGGCGCGGCGGTTGGGCGAGGCCCCCGGTTGGTGGCGCTCGCATCGATCACGACCCGGCGCCGCTTCTTGCCGCCGCCCCGTTGCTTCGCCGGGCTATCGTCCGGCACCGTGACCGGCTCCGCCACCGGCTGCTCGGCCGGCGCATCGGAGACCGCCGCACCGCCTCCGGACTGCTCGGCCTCTACCCGTGCTTCCTTCGCCTCGACCTCTTGCGCTTCCGTACGGCCGGACGCGCCGTTGGCACCGTTTCCGAAGACCCGCTCGTAGGCGGATTCGTCTACGGAGGAGGAGTGGCTCTTTACCTCTACTCCGGCCGCGTTGAAACGGCTTAGAACCTCTTTGTTGTCCAGTCCTAGCTCTCTTGCGATCTCGTACACGCGCTTACTCATCCGATACCTCCTGCGACTCCCCAACCATGCCCTCGAACTCGGCGGCCTGCGCCTGGTGCGACGGGATGCCGCAGAAGAGCGAGCCCGTCAGCGCCATGTTCGCGCATCGCCGGCCGTTCGAGAGGACGGCCCGGCAGCGGTGCATCGCGGAGTCCTCGTCCGGCTCCCAGTCCTCGTCCTCTTCGTCGTACTCCGTGGCCTGACTTGCGGGCTTGATGTCTATTTTCCAATCGGTCAACTTCACCGCGAGCCGGGCGTTCTGCCCCTCGCGGCCGATGGCGAGCGAGAGCTGGTCGTCCGGGACGATCACCTCGGCTTGCCGCTCGTCTTCATCCAGATACACCTCGCGCACCCGCGCGGGACTCAGCGCCTTCGCTATAAAGCGCGCCGGGTCCGGGTCCCACTGGATGATGTCTATCTTCTCGTTCCTCAGCTCCGAGACCACCGCCCGAACGCGGCTACCTCGCGGCCCGACGCAGGCACCAACCGGGTCTATGCCGCTCTCCTTCGAGTAGACGGCGACCTTCGAGCGAAGCCCTGCCTCGCGGGCGACGGCCTTTATCTCGACGTAGCCGTCGTAGATCTCCGGCACCTCCAGATCAAAGAGGCCCCGCAGCAGCCCCTCGTGGCGGCGGCTGACGGTCATGCTCGGGCCTCGCCCCGGCTCCCGGATCTCCAGCAGGTAGACCTTGATCCTTTGGTCGTTCTCATAGCGCTCGTTCGGCACCTGCTCGCTCGCCGGCAGCAGCGCTTCCGCCCGCCCGAGGTCCACCAGCGTCATCCGCCGGTGCGCCTGCTGCACGATGCCGGTAACGACGTCGCCCATGCGGTTCCCGTACTCTTCGAGGAGCTGCTCGTTGTGGATCTCGTTCAAGCGCTGGTAGAACGTCTGGCGCATGACCTGGGCGGCGATGCGTGTGAAGTCGTGGGGCGTAATGTCCTCGCCGTCCTTCATCACCCTAAGATCGCCGGTCTCCCGGTCAAGCACGACCTCCGCGCCCTCTTCCGCGCCCTCCCGGCCCTCGTAAGCGGCCAGCAGCGACTCCTCCAGGACACCGGTTATGGTGTCGAAGGGTATGTTTTTGTCTGTCTCTATCTCGCGTAGCGCGGATAATAGTGCTGTATTCATATCGTTATATGTCCTCCTTGAGGTTGGCGCGGCTGACGGAGCTGTACGGCATCTCCACCTCCGCTTCCCCCTCGGGGAGTTGTAGGACAAAACCTTCGTCGCCGGCCCGGTCTATGACGCCGGTGAAGTTGCGCTGGCCGTCTATCGGCTCCACGACCCGGACCTTCGCCTCGTGTCCGACGAAGCGCCGGAAGTGCTCCGGCTTCGTCAGAGGCCGCTCGATGCCGGGCGAAGAGACCTCGACCATGCCGTCGTAGCCCTCCTCCTCCAGCGCCGGCGAGATAGCGCAGACGACCCGCGTGGTGAACTCGTGATCCACCAAACCGTCGCGCCGGTCGACCAGCAGCGTCAGCAGCGGCCCCCCGGAGAAACGTGCCTCTACAAGCTCCGCGTTCTCCGGCAAAAGACCCTCCACCACCGCCGATAACCTCTCCAGTCGCGCCGTCTCTCTCACCTTCTTCGAGCGATAAAAAAAGCAACGAGTCCGCGAGGACCCCTTGCTCCCGTACAACAAACAGTATTTTACACCAGAGTATGTAGGTTACAAGGCGGTCGAACCCCCGGCGGGCACGTCTCGTACCAGCATTATCCGACCAACCGCAACCTTATGCAGCGCCACAAGATGCAGGCGACCGTCGCGTGGCGCGACGGCCACCGGACGGTCGTTAACGCTGCGCCACGAGCCAACTATGCGCGATCCTGAAAGCGAGTTTCCGAGAAGGCCCTTTCTAGGAGGTCGGTGAATAGAGAGGCACTGTCGCGTACACTGGTGTCGATAGCGTCTCGCACCAGAGGAGGTACTTTGCAACCCGAAGAGGTGCTCGAACTTATGCGCTCCGCACCGCAGCGCTACGAAACCGTGCGCGCCGCCCTGCGTTACCGGGGTGACGGCGCGGCCATCAAGGCCGCCCGCGACCGGTACCTCGCGAGCGAGTTGGGCAGGCTCGAAACCCAGGGTTTGCCCTGGTCCCCACTAGAAGGCGGCCACCCCGAGTCCGACGGCCCTTTCGGCTGGTGTTGCCGCGTGTGGTACGCGGGTGTGAACCCCGTCGGTGGCGGAGGCCGCTACCGCGTGGAACTGGTGTTGCCTGAGGAGGTCCTTCCCGGCGGAGGTACGCACGTCTACGCGTGGGACGGCGCGGGCGCGGTCCTCGACCGGCGGACAGGCGGCGCTCCTTCCGGAGATGACCCGAAATGGTTGCGGTTGGCCCGCGACGCCTTCTGGACGACGTACCCCTTCGATCCGGACGGGATCTCCGGGCTGCCCCATTTCCTGGACGAACTGGACCTGAGGGTGGAGGGCGTCACGCGAAAGGCCGGGCGGGAAGCCATCCGGCTGGTGGGCGTGCCGGTCGAGGAGTGGGAGCACGACCCGGAGCCGCTGCGGTGGGGGGCGGACGAGTACGAGGTCTTGGTCGACGCGCAACGCGGCGTGCTTCTGCGCTGCGCCTCCCGGATGGCCGGCGAGGACTTCGACGCGTTGGAGGTCCAGGAGATCCACTTCGACGAGCGGCTACCCGAGGGCGTCTTTACCGCTTTTGAACCGCTACCGTGGGGCTAATCGCCCCGTCTTCGGCGGGCTGAAGGCTTCCGCGAAGCTCGCCACGCACTCACGCGAACCCGTGGTGGGCGGGTGAAGAGGGCTGGCTGAAGGCGTTGGGAAGGACGACGTGCTTGACACGCGCTTAATGATCCGCCTAT
>CALMWA010000294.1 GCA_937873125.1 uncultured Actinomycetes bacterium
CGGGATGCCGGTCCACATGGAGACGATCTCAGCGATCTCGTTCTCCCCGATGGAGACACGCTCTTCCTCGTTCTCGCCCTCGCGCCACGACTTCTCCAGCTCCCGGCGCTGCAGCGTGAGCTTGCGCTCTGAGTCCCGAAGGCGCGCGGCCTTCTCGAACTCCTGGCCGTCGATGGCGGCCTCCTTCTCGGAGCGCACCTGAGAAAGCTCGTCGTCCACTTCCTTGTAGTACGGCGGCGAGGACATCGTCTTGATCCTCATCTTCGACGCCGCCTCGTCCACCAGGTCAATCGCCTTGTCCGGCAGGAAGCGGTCCGCGATGTAGCGGTCGCCGAGTTGCGACGCGGCCTTCAGAGCCTCGTCGGTTATCTGGATCTTGTGGTGCTGCTCGTACCGCTCCCGCAGCCCCTTCAGGATAAGCTCCGTCTCCTCGACGGACGGCTCGCCGACCTGGATGGTCTGGAACCGGCGTTCGAGAGCCTTGTCCTTCTCCACGTACTTGCGGTACTCGTCCGTGGTGGTCGCGCCGATCACCTGGATCTCACCGCGCGCCAGCGCCGGCTTCAGGATGGAAGCGGCGTCTATGGCGCCCTCGGCGGCTCCGGCCCCGACGAGGTTGTGGATCTCGTCTATGAACAGGATGACGTCGCCGTGGTCGGTGATCTCTTTCATTATCTTCTTGAGGCGCTCCTCGAACTCGCCCCGGTACTTCGAGCCCGCGACCAGCGCGCCGAGGTCCAGCGTGTAGACCTCCTTGCCGGCCAGGATGTCCGGGACGCGATCCCCGGCGATCTCCTCCGCCAGTCCCTCGACTATGGCCGTCTTACCGACGCCCGGCTCCCCGATGATCACCGGGTTGTTCTTGGTGCGCCGGACGAGGATCTGCATGATCCTCTCTATCTCCTTGCTCCTCCCGATGACCGGGTCGAGCTTGTCTTCCTCGGCGTACGCTGTGAGGTTGCGGCCGTACTGGTCGAGCTGGCGGGTCTTGGGCCGCTTGGCCTCCGCTCCGCGTCCAGCGGCTTCGCCGCCCCGGCCCCGCTGCGACCGGCCGCCGCCGAGCTGCTGCACGACCTGACGGCGGATGCGGTCCGGGTCAACGTCCAGGTTGCTCAGAACCCGCGCCGCCACACCCTCGGACTCCCTGACGAGCCCCAGCAAGATGTGCTCGGTGCCGATGTAGTTGTGACCGAGCTGCAGCGCCTCCCTCAGCGCCAGCTCCAGCACCTTCTTCGAGCGCGGGGTGAACGGAGCCTGTCCGCCCGTCCCCTCCTCGCCGTAACCGACGATGCTCTCGACCTGCTCGCGCACCTCGTCCAGCGTGACGTTCAGCGAGGACAGTGCGCGGGCCGCAACGCCCTCGTCCTCGCGCAGGAGGCCGAGGAGCAGGTGCTCGGTACCGATGTAGTTGTGGTTGAAGTGGCGGGCTTCTTCTTGAGCTAGAACCACGACCTTACGGGCTCGCTCCGTGAATCGTTCGAACATTAGCGGGAGCCTCCTCTGTCTTGAGGGTCCTGGACTGTTTCGGGGTCAGTGGCTGTTGTAAAAGATATACGATAGTTAGAAACAAACAGATTATACATCGTCAAAAACTTCCTTCTGAAATCTTGGCGCCTCTCCGGCGGCGCCCCGGCTATACGAGAGTATACAAAGGTTTTGCCTATATTATGGTCCCCTTCGGCGCTTTACGCTCTCAGCGCTATACCTTGTGCAACATCGTCTCGAACCACTCTCTCTTGCGCTTTGCAGCTTACCTCCCGGTCCGTCGAAGTTCGGTGTCCGGCATTACACGGCGAACCTCTTTCGAACCTCCTCGAACGGCAGCCCGGCGACGAACGGGCCGGCCTTTGGGCCGCTTTTTTTGCCGATCAGCACGGTATAGACGGCAGCAAAGGCACGCTTTGGTTTAATCCCTCGCTCCACCGCCGTCTTGTACAGGAGATCCTGCACGACCTCACCCTCCGTCTCGGGCTGTAGCTTCTCGCCCACGGCGGCGAGATATTCACGCTGCTCCTCATCCAGGCCCGCGGCAGCCTCGCCGGATTCGGCGGGTTCCAGCAACCGTATTCGTAACGACTCGGGCGCCCACTCCGCGGCCCAGTTTCGAGCGTAGTAGAGATCTCGGTCGAGCTTCTCGGGATCTCTCGCCGCGTCTTCGTAGCCGCCCTGGGCGAGCATCCGAGCCGCGCCGGCCATGTTCTCACCGACGGTCTGTGCGACGGTGACGAGGTGAAGAAAAGGTACGGCAGGCTCTCCGGCGGCGGCGCGGTACTCGTCCATGAAGCGCGGGAATCCTTCGCCGAGGTCCAGATCCAGGGCGCGGGCCGGGTCGCGGCCGAGCATCATCCGCCGCAGGGCGTTGGGCGGCATGATCCTCAATAAATCCTTCGGCAGAAGGACCACGCCCTTCGAGCTACTCATCGGTCCCTGACCTTTCAGGGAGATCCACTCGTACTCGTACCGCCCCGGCGCCGGGTAGCCGAAGACCTCACGGGCCATCCTGTCCGCCGTATCCACCGAGCCGCCGCGGCTGGTGTGATCCTTTCCGAACGGCTCGAACGTCACCCCGAGAGCCTTCCACCGCGCCGCCAGCTCCGTCCGCCAACCGAGCTTGCCCTCGCCCTTCGAGTAGTCCGCGACGTCCTGTTTCCCCTCCCGATCCACGAAGACGACCGCGTTCTCCTCCAGCCGGTGCTCGACCACGCGGTTGTCCCGGAGATCCCCGGACGCCGCCCGCGGCAGGAACGGCGACCAACTCTCCGGCAGTTGCCGCG
>CALMWA010000295.1 GCA_937873125.1 uncultured Actinomycetes bacterium
GCCTATAATGACCGATGTCAGCAATCTCCGTGTCCTTCTAACAAGAAATCGCGCGCGAACCGGACCTGGGCGTTTCCGCGGATGTAATTCGCCAAAAGTTACGAAAGTGCTGTCAAGCCAGCTTCGCGTGGTTAGCCAGGTCCGTGGATACATAGCCTCGCTTTACGAGTTCCTGCGTGAGCCGGCTGAAGTTGCCCGCCAGCCTCTCGGATCTGTTCTGATCGGGCTCGAACCGTTCGCCGACACGGACCATGCGAGTGGCGGCGTCGGTTACCGAGCCGGTGCCGGCTCTCGCCAGAATCGCCATGCCGACCGCCGGTTCGGCGAACTGGGGAGTATAGACCGTACGGCCGAGGACATCGGCCCGCAGTTGCGACCAGAGACGGCTCCTAGCTCCTCCGCCGGTGAGCGCCACCGGACCCGAGATACGGACGCCGAGCGTTTCCAGGTGTGCGAAACACAGACGCTCCGCGAACGCGACGCCCTCCAGGATCATGAGGTACCGATCCACCTCGTCCCGGGGCTCGCCTAGCTCGAACCGGCGGGCTTCGGGACGAACGAATGGGAAGCGTTCGCCCTCCGAAGCGAGGGGGTAGGATACCGTCGTCGCGGGTCCGCGCCCCGCCGCGCGCCGCTGCAGGTCCGCCAGGTCGTGGCCGACGAAGTACCGGGAGAGGGCGCCGGCTCCCACGTTTGATGCTCCTCCGGGGAGCCAGCCCTCGTCCGGGTGGCGATGGCTGTAGACCGCGCCATTCGGGTCTCGCAGGAGGTCGCTGGTAACGCCTTTCAGCACGAGGGTGGTACCCAGCACGGAGTTCCAGCGGCATTCCGCGAGGGCGCCGGCCGATATCTGGGCCGCGCAACCGTCGGTCATGCCGGCCAGGATCGGAGTTCCGGCTGGCAGGCCGCAGTGAGCCGCGGCGGTCTCGTGGACTTCCCCGATTGTGCTGCCCGGCCTCACGACCGAGGGTAACGCCGCCTCAGATACGTTCAGTGATTCCAGAACCGCCGTCGGCCAGCACTCGCTCAACAGATCGTAGCCTGTTTTTAGAGCATGGCTCCAGTCCGTGGCGACAGGTTCGCCTGCCAGACGGGAGCACACGAGGTCGGCCTGATGCAGCACCTTGACGGACGTTCGGGGGACCGAGTAAGTACCCGAACGCAGCAGCCATAGGAGCTTTGGTAATCCGAAAGACGCCTGCATCTCGTACCCGAGCGATGTCCAGGTCTCCTCGCCGGCATCCTGTACCAGCCGGGCTTCATCTCCGGCCCGGCCGTCGTCGTACATGAGGGCCGATGTGAGCGGCCGTCCGCACTGGTCGCCGAGCAGGACGGTACCGGATGTGGAGCAGACCGCCACGCCCGCTATCTCACTGTCTCCGAGGTTGGCCGTAGCCTTGCGGGATGCCTCGCCGACGGCCCGCCACCATTCTTCGGGATCCTGCTCGTGTGTCGCGCCGGCGCGCCGGACGCTGGTTAGCAGGGAGGAGCCGGAGCCCGCGAGCCGACCGTCCTCATCAACCAGCATCACCTTCACGCTCTGCGTGCCGAGGTCTATGCCCGCCGTGAGCGAGCCACTAGCGGATACAGCAGTCACCGGACGAGGACTTCTCGCCCCTGGCTGGGGAACCATGAGGACCGGGATCTAGGCATGAACGTCAACGGGAGGAAACTCTTCGATTATTGGCAGGTCGACGCGTCTATAGAGGAGCGAGAGAGCGCAGCCTATTATCTTTTTACGCAAGTCGGGATCGTGGGCGCGGCCCAGCGGGTAGCCGAGCGGCGTGTCGACGAACAGGGCGCGCGGAGGCTTTACCTTCTCCGTTACCTCTCTAAGCATGGTGACCGAGACCGTCGGGATGCCGGACTTCTCGATCACGCTCTGTATCAATCCGACGGATTGATGGCACAGGGGTCAGACCGGCGTGAGGAGGACGGCGTCAACGCCGTCCTCCTTCAGGAGCCCCGCGACCTCGGGCGCGGAGTGGGAGGTCAGGCGCCCCGGCGACGGGATCGACCCCATGAAGCTGAAGTGCCTCGGACTCACCGACCCGATCCTCCCCGTAGCGGCCATATCGGCGAGGTCGTCCAGCGGCAACGCCAAATTCTTGTCGGTCTCGATGCCTGACGAGTCGAAGGCATCGCTCTTGTGAGCGATCTGGAGGGAATCAAGAGCGGTCTTCTTAGGAATTACGCGGTAGGAGACGTCGCCACCCGTGACTGACTCGTCGAAGGCCGGTTGATCCGGCAGGTGAAAGGCCGCCGTGGTTACTACCGCCAGCCGCGCCTCCGACAGAGGTTTCTCCAGTACGGCGCCGGGCCTCCAGCCGTAGGTGCGGTACGAGTATGTCCTCATGAGGATGCGATACCTTAACTTCAGATCTGAGATGCTCGCCATCTTGACGTCCTGACTCAGTCGAGTATGCAAGAAACGTTGAGCTTCGAAGTATGCCAGAGAGGGCGGCAACTTCAAACGCGAGCTATCGGAGAAATCAGGCGAGCCAAAGGTGAGATAATCCGGCTAAACCGCAAGAAGACTGGAGGATGAGTTGCAACAGTCAGAGAAAGGCATCTTTGCTCTAGTCTGTCCCGGGTGCAACCGGGCGTTGTTCCATGTGGAGAAAGATGTGCTCGTCATGAACAGCACGGTTATCGAATGGCCGGAGTCGCGGGGCGACGGTTTCGACGTGGAGTGCTGGAACTGCCGGGAGGTGACGACGAGCGTGGAAGGAGCCCGGCTGCACATGCGCGGCCTGGATATCTACACCACCAGCCAGCGTCCGGGGGACAGGCCGGCCTTCCTCGTACGCAACCCCGGTCCGACCGACGGCGACATCATGCGCCGCCTGGAGGATTAGTCAGCCGGACCCACAGGGAGCACCTCGAAGCCGGCCGAACGGGCTTGCCGGTTTCGTGGGGGAAGACGCATCAGGCAGGTCATGGTCGAAACTCTCCGGCTAGACGGTGGTAGATCTTCTCGGCCAGTCCCTCCGCCGTGCGTGAGCGCTGGGTCAGAATGCCCGTGGCTTCCTCCACGGTCGCGTCTCCCGCAACATCGAACGTGAGCACCACCGGCTCAAAATCTTCGAGACCCAGGGTCATGACGGCCGCCTCACGTACCTCTCGAACGTCGCGGCCGAAGGCGTTTGCCACCTCCGCGACCATCTTCTCGGGGTCCAACTCCTGACAGATCGCCACGCCGCCGTGCACCCGGCGCTCCCACCACCACTCGGCGTCCACACCGGTGAAGTTCTCCTCCACCAGCGCTTCGATCTCGTCCGTCAGCAGTTGCTCTATGTAGGCAGCCACTAAATCCTCTCCTCGTAAACCACGATAACCCCATAGCAAATAGGTATGGAATTTGGATCTCACCCACGACGATTGAGACAACCGTAAATGATATAAGTCTATACAAAACGCGTCCATTGTCTTCGGGGTGATCAGTGTGACGGAGTTCGGGCTGTGAGATGGCGAATCTCACTCATCCTTCTATTGAATTTGGGTGTGGTGGCAACGGTGGCCGCCTGCGGCGGAGGCTCCGGTTCTGGTAGCGTCGATCCCTCCGGACCGTCTGGCGAGGAGCGTCCTTTCCCCGAGTTAGAGAAGGCCGCGCGAGGCACGACGGTCAACATATCCATGTACGGTGGGGACGACGCCATCAACGCCTACGTGGACGACTACGTGGCGCCGCAACTAAAAGAAACGTACGGCATTACCCTCGAGCGTACGCCCGTCTCTGACATCGCCGATGTCGTCAACAAGCTGCTCAACGAGAAGCAGGCGGGCAAGGACGAGGGGACGGTAGACCTCGTCTGGATCAACGGCGAGAACTTCGCCACCGGCGCCGAGGCGGACCTCTGGTTTGGCCCCTGGGCCGAGAGACTCCCGAACGCAAAGTACATTGACTGGGAGAGCCCGAGCATAAACCGCGACTTCGGCTACCCGGTCGCGGGCCGCGAGGCTCCCTGGGGCAAGGCCCAGTTCGTCATGATCTACGACTCCGCGAAGGTCGAGGATCCGCCGAAGAGCATGGACGAGCTACGCGAGTGGACGGCGCGTAACCCCGGACGCTTCACCTACCCCGCCCCGCCAGATTTCACCGGCAACGCCTTCATGGAGCAGGTTCTCTACGGCGTTACAGGCGAGACCGAACTTTACCAGAAGTCCTTCGACGAAGAAGTCTTTGCCCGGAAGACGCCCGAAGTCTACG
>CALMWA010000296.1 GCA_937873125.1 uncultured Actinomycetes bacterium
TACGTGCCCGATCTGCCCGGCTGCGTGGCGGCTGGCGAGACGCGCGCCGAGACGGAACGGCTGATCCGGTCCGCGCTGCGGGAGCACGTGGCGCTGCTCCGGTCGCGGGGCGAGTCCGTGCCGGAGCCCAGCACCTCATCGGGCACGGTCGCCACCGGCGACGCGTAGCGGCGTCCGACCACCGAGCGGACCTGATCGCGATGAACATCCACGACATTGCCCGAGGCGCGACAATGGTGCCATGACCGTCCGCGCCGATCGCGACTTCGCGCCCGCCGCCTGGCTGAGATCGGCGGAGCAGCACGCTGGCGGCGCCCGTCTGTTCGCTCGAAAGCGGGACGCTGCACAGCCTCGGCACGCATGTTTCTTCGCAGGGGTCGCGGCACGTTTTGCTGTCCGAGCCCTCATCCTGGCGCTGGGCCGCGAAACGCGAGAGTCCGATGATCTCGCAGAGCTCATCGGCTTGCTGCCTGAAGAGGCGGCGAGCATCAAGACCCACCCGTCCCTGGCGATCCTCGAACGCTACGGTCCGGAGATCGAGTATCCCGACGGCGAGATCCCTGGCCTGTCGTGGGCGGATGCTGAGCTAGCGTCGAGCACGGCCGAGGGATTTGTCGCAGCCATCCGCGCAGAGCTTGAGAAGAGGGGCATTGACCTGACCGTCCCCGGCTCCGACGGAGGCCGGTGATAGAGTGACTGTTCGGAAGCCCACTCGTCCGTGGAGATTGCCATGAAAAGCGCGACCTCGGTCATTGCGCGCGATGAGCGCATCCTGGGTGGCGATCCAGTGTTCCCCGGAACGCGGGTCCTGATTCGGTCCCTGTTCGAGTACCTCGAGGGCGGCGAATCGCTCGAGGCATTCCTGCACCAGTTCCCTGACGTACGCGCCGAGCAGGCGGTCGCCGTGCTTGAGGAAGCCCGCCGACGGCTCGTGGACGAAGCCTGATCGAGTGCGCGTGCTGATCGATAACTGCCTGCCGGTCGATCTTCGGCACTCGATCGAGGGGCACGAGGTCGAAACGGCTGCATACCGGGGGTGGGGCCAGCTCGAAAACGGCGAGCTGATCAAGGCCGCCGTGGATGCAGGCTTCGAGGCAATCGTCACGATCGACCAGGGCGGTGAGTTCCGGGCGGCCGTGCGCGGCCAGCCCATTCTGGCTGTGCTTCTTCCGGGACGAGACGGCAGCCGGCTGCGGGACGTTCTGTCCCGTGTGCCCCAGATTCACGACGCGCTGGAGACCGGCCATCCCGGCGAGGTCTACCGCATCGGCGGCGCGCAGGCGTTCCTCGGCGGCCTGCTCAACATCAAACCCATCCTCGAAGTGAAGAACGGGCGCGTCGAGCCGTTAGAGCGGGTGCGTACCCGCCGCAAAGCAATGGAGCGCCTGGTGGAGTTAGGCGCCGAAGCGTTAGGCAACAGGCGGTGCCAGATAGCCGTTGGGCACGCCCAGGTTCCGGAAGACGCTATGACTATGCGCAAGATGCTGCGAGAGAAGATGAACGTAGCCGAAGAGTTCACCAGCGATCTTGGCCCCGTCCTCTCGACGCATACGGGGCCGGGCGCGCTTGGGTTCGTGTACTACCCTCTGGAGGACTAGCTCCTTCGTTCTATAAAGTTAAGAATTGAGTTTTAGACAATTAAAAAGGAGATAAGGAGAAGAAAAAAGAGAAAGAGTTTTATTGTTTGTGGCTTGTAAGCAAGTATGGTCTTTCCTTAAAGAGATGCGAACCAAAAACCTTTTTTCTCTTCTCCTTATCTCCTCTTTTATTGTCTATATCCCAAGCCTAATCCGAGATATGCGGAGACTAGTAGCCAGCAGTAAAAAGCCTCTTGTGGTATAATAAGCCGTTAATCCCACAAAATGGAGCAAGCATAATTGAACGTTACACGCGAAGACCTACCGGGCAGACAGGTTGCCCTCACCATCGAACTTGATATGGAAACCGTCAACGGCGCGCTCGACCGAGCTTATCGCCAGATGGTCAACCAGGTGAACGTGCCTGGGTTCCGCCGGGGCAAAGCGCCTCGCTACGTCCTGGAGAACTTTGTCGGCAAAGAAGCGCTCACAGAGCGAGCCGTGCGTAACATACTCCCTGACACGGTGCGCGAGGCCATCAGCGACCAGAATATTGACGCAATGGACATAGGCGACGTTGATATCGTCAGCATGGACCCCATACAGGTCAAGGTGATCATCGTCCAGCCACCGAGCGTCGAATTGGGCGACTATGGCACGATCCGCGTCGAGAAAGAAACGGTAGAGATGGGAGAGAGCGACGTACAAAACGTGCTGCTCGAAATGCGGCGCGAAGGCGCTCCCTGGAACGAGCCGGCCGAACCCCGCCCCATACGTGAAGGCGACATGGTGTACCTCAACCTCGAAGGCTTCACCACCGAAGGCGAGTTGGGGGAAGCCAAGCGCGAGAACTTCCCCACTATCGTCGGCATGGAGCGCGGTGGCATACCTATGTCCGTAAGCAACGCTCTTGCCGGTATGCAGGTCGGCGAAGAGAAAGACATTACCGACACCTTGCCCGACGATTATCCGGTAGAGGAGATGCGCGGGCG
>CALMWA010000297.1 GCA_937873125.1 uncultured Actinomycetes bacterium
CCGCACGTAGAGCTGCGCACTCTCCCCGGCCTCGTCCCGCAGCCTCTCAAGCGCCGGCCGCGCCCGCTCCACGAGCCCCGTCCCCTCGGCCGCCTTCTCGCCCCACCCGAGAAGCCGCGACCCGAGCGCGTACCGCCCATCGCGCCTCGCCACCAGATGGTGGGCCTCCAACGCCGAGAGCAGCCGGTAAGCCGTCGGGCGCGGAAGTCCCGTCCCCTCGACGACCGCCGCCAGACTCGCCGGCCCTCCAGCCGCCAAAAACGCCAGGATCGCCACCGACTTATCCAGCACCCCGACCCCACTCTTGCCGCCGGAACCAATACCCTCTATACTGTCCATATCACGAACATTATGTCTCATATATTGAGACGAAACAAGAAGGAGCGGCTATTTGGCGCGTGAGTGGAACGCGGTGGAGTATGAGGATCTCTCATCGCCGCAGACGCGGTGGGGGGCGGAGGTTCTCTCTCGCGTCGACCTGCGGGGTGACGAGGCCGCCCTCGACGCCGGATGCGGGACGGGGCGGGTAACGGAGCTTCTGCTGGAGAAATTGCCGCTGGGAACCGTACTCGCCGTGGACGGTTCGGCGGCGATGGTCGAAGCGGCGAAGAATCGGTTTGCCGGTGATTCGCGGGTACGCGTAGAACAACAGGACCTGCTGGAGTTGAGGGTCGAGGAGCCGGTGGACCTCGTCTTCTCGACCGCCACGTTTCACTGGATAAAGGACCACGAACGCCTCTTCGGGAGGATCGCGCAGTCCTTGAAACCCGGCGGACGACTCGTGGCCCAGTGCGGCGGCGAGGGCAACATCTCCCGCGCGACGCAGGCCACGCACGAAGTCATGGACGAGGAGCGTTTTCGCCCGTACTTCGAGGGCTGGACGGACGACAAGCACTACGCGAGCGCGGAGGATACGAAGAGACGACTCGAAGAGACCGGGTTCGGGGACGTGGAGGCCTGGCTGCATGACGAGCGCGCGGAGTTCGGGTCGGAGGAGGAGCTTACGCGGTTTCTCGGGACGGTGGTGCTCGGTGGGCATCTGCTGCGGTTGCCGGAGGAGGAGCACGAACCCTTCGCCGCGGCCGTGGCCGCAAAGATCACGGAGGTCGAAGGCGGTCCCATTCTGGGCTACGTCCGCCTCAACATGCAGGCGACGCGCGGCGCTGCGTGATGGCGGGCGTTGGTGTTCTCTTCGATGAGGCGGCGGAGGATTATGACCGGGCTCGCCGGCAGCTCGTACCCGGTTTCGACGGATTCTACGGGGCGGTGTTGGAGGCCATGCCTTTTGGGGTGGAGGAGGAGATCCGGGTTCTGGATCTCGGGGCGGGGACGGGCCTCTTGGGCGCGATGATCGCGGAGAAATTTCCGCGCTCGCGCGTGACGCTCGTGGACATTTCGGTCGAGATGCTCCGGGTCGCGCGGCGGCGGTTGGCGGATAAGAACGGGCGTTTCGGGTTCTACGTGATGGACTACGCGCGCAAGCCGCTCCCCGATGGGTACGACGCGGTGGTTTCGGCGCTCTCGATCCACCACCTGACAGACGGCGACAAGAGGGAAGTGTTCGAGAAGACCCACGATGCCCTCCTGCCCGGTGGATACTTCATCAACGCGGATCAGGTCGCGGGCGCGACGCCGCAAGAGGACGCGCGCTACCGGCAGTGGTGGCTCGAACGGGTACGTGCGGCGGGGGTTGGGGAGCGGGATCTCGGCGCCGCCCTGCAACGCATGCGGGCGGACAAGAACGCCACCCTGAAAGCGCAGCTCGGCTGGATGGAAGAGACCGGCTTCGAGAGCGTCGCATGCAACTACAATGACCACTGCTTCGCGGTCTACAATGGACGCAAGGCACGTCGGGGTTTCTCCCCGGAAAGGATGGATGGATGAGCCAGCCAAAGACACTGGTAGAGAAGGTCTGGGAGAAGCACGTAGTGCGGAGCGCCGAAGGCGAGCCGGACCTGCTGTACGTGGATCTGCATCTCGTCCACGAGGTAACCAGCCCGCAGGCGTTCGAGGGGCTGCGACTCGCGGGCCGCAAGGTGCGCCGCCCGGACCTCACCTACGCGACGATGGACCACAACGTCCCGACCACGCCCGTAGGGCAGCCGATCAAGGACAAGGTCTCGGCGAAGCAGATGGACGCGCTGAAGAAGAACTGCGAAGAGTTCGGCATCGAGCTGAACGAGTGGGGCTCCATCGGGCAGGGCATCGTCCACATCATCGGGCCGGAGATGGGCCTGACCCAGCCGGGACTCGTCATCGTCTGCGGCGACTCGCACACCGCGACCCACGGCGCGTTCGGGGCGCTCGCGTTCGGCATCGGCACGTCGGAGGTCGAGCACGTCCTGGCGACCCAGACCCTGCAGCAGAGCCGGCCAAAGACGATGGCCGTTACCGTCGAGGGCGAGCTTCCGCCGGACGTTACCGCCAAGGACCTCATGCTCGGCATCCTGAACCGTATTGGGACCGGCGGCGGCGTCGGGCACGTCATCGAGTACCGGGGCGAGGCCATACGCTCCCTCTCGATGGAGGGCCGCATGACCGTCTGCAACATGTCCATCGAGGGCGGCGCGCGCGCCGGTCTCATCGCGCCGGACGAGACCACCTTCGAGTACCTGAAGGACAGGCCCTACGCCCCGAAGGGCGAGGACTGGGACGTGGCGGTCGAGGAGTGGAAGGCGCTCCGCACCGACGAGGGCGCCGAGTACGACAAGGAAGTGGTCATCCAGGCCGAAGACCTCGTACCCTACGTCTCCTGGGGGACGACCCCGGCGCAGACCGTGCCGCTCGACGGCGAGGTCCCGGAGCCGCAGAACGACGGCCACGAGCGCGCCCTGAAGTACATGGATCTCACGCCGGGAACCCCGATCCGCGAGATCGAGGTTGACACCGTCTTCCTCGGCTCTTGCACCAACGCCCGCATAGAGGACCTGCGGGCAGCCGCCGCCGTCCTCGAAGGCCACAAGGTAAAAGAGGGTATCCGGGCGATGGTGGTTCCGGGCTCGATGCGCGTGAAGCAGCAGGCCGAGGAAGAGGGCTTGGCCGACATATTCACCGAGGCCGGCTTCGACTGGCGTAACGCCGGCTGTTCGATGTGCCTCGGCATGAACCCGGACATATTGCAGCCCGGCGAGCGGTGCGCCTCGACCTCGAACCGCAACTTCGAGGGGCGACAGGGCAAGGGCGGCAGGACGCACCTCGTCAGCCCGGCGGTCGCGGCGGCGACGGCGGTAATGGGGCGGTTCGCGTCGCCCAGTGAACTCGGCGTACCCGTGGAGGTGAGCTAGATGGAGCCCGTAAAGACCATCCAAGGAAAGGCGTTGCCGCTCGGTTGGGACGACGTGGACACCGACCAGATCGTGCCCAGCGATGCCCTCAAGCGCATAGAGCGAACCGGCTTCGGTCAGTTCCTGTTCTCCAGTTGGCGCGACGACCCGGACTTCATCCTCAACAAGCCCGAGCACGAAGGCGCGGTAGTGCTGCTCGCCGGGCAGAACTTCGGGAGCGGCTCCAGCCGCGAGCACGCGCCGTGGGCCATCCAGGACTACGGCTTCGGGGCGGTCATAGCTAAATCCTTCGCCGACATCTTCAAGAACAACTGCGCCAAGATCGGTCTGCTCGCGGTAGAGCTTCCCGAAGAGTCCGTCGAGAAGCTCCTCGACATCACCCGCGAGGACCCGGAGGCGGTCGTCTCCGTGGACCTCGAAGGCCGTGTCGTGCAGGCGCCCGGCTTCGAGGAGCCCTTCGCCTTCGACAACTTCGCCCGCTACCGGCTCCTCAACGGCCTCGACGACATCGGCCTCACGCTCACGCACGAGGACGATCTGGAGGCTTTCGAAAAGTCGCGGCCGGGCTATTTACCAAAAGTTTTGTAGCTGTCTCGAAGCTGTTCCTTGCGCTCGATAGTAGCTGCTTTACTTATGGCGTTGTGCAACGTGTGCCAGTGCTGCCGCATATCATTGCGTTTGAAGGTTTTCACCATCACATCGGGCAGCACAGCACCTCGAAATAGGTATAGTCGGATCTCCTCGCCGTTCGTTACCATGTAATATGGTGTCGTGAGCCACATTGCGTAACCACGTGCCTGCCCTACCGCGTCTTCGGTCAGAATCTTCCCGATCTTTTTGGCCTCAACCACGAGTAGTGCATCTTCCTTAGACCGACTTGATCCATCAAATAGTACGAAATCTGCTTCTTTGTTTACCTTCCTTACTCCCTCGTACATCTGCACGGGATAGCCGATTGCGAAATCGTCTTCCTCGTAACCTAGCTGTTCCAGCAAAGGAACAATAAAGTAGTACTCTACTTCCCGCTCACTCTCAAAATCGCGCTGCTCCAACATCGTGAACCACTCATCGGAAGGAGCCGGGACATCTGCAATAGCAGAGTCTTGTTCTTCAGAAACCCCGCCAGGCAGGTCGGGACTAACGTAGGTCAAAACAATCCACTCGTTCTTACTCTCTGTACCGAACGTGTCGTCGTCGAGACTGAACATCAAGGCACGTTGTCTTAGAGTGGTTTTGACCTGC
>CALMWA010000298.1 GCA_937873125.1 uncultured Actinomycetes bacterium
TCGCCCAGGCGCTCAAACTGCCCTACGCGGCCATAGAACTGAAGAACGGGGAGCGAGACTCGTTCACCGTCGTCGCGTCTTACGGCTCGCCGGTAGACTCGCCCGTCCGGCTGCCGCTCGTCTATCAGCACGATATCGTCGGCCAGCTTCTGCTAGGCCCGCGGGCGGGAGAGGAGGGTTTCTCTCCGGCGGATCGCCGTCTCCTGGACGATCTCGCTCGGCAGGCCGGTGTAGCCGCGCACGCCGTGCGGCTCACCGCCGACCTCCAGCGGGCGCGCGAACGGCTCGTTACTGCCCGTGAAGAGGAACGGCGCCGCCTGCGTCGCGACCTGCATGACGGCCTGGGCCCGCAACTCTCCAGCCAGGCGCTCACCATAGACGCCGTCCGCGCGCTGATGCGTCAAGACCCCGACACCGCCGAGAGACTCCTGCTGGATCTGAAATCGCAGTCTCGGGACGCCATCGCCGACATACGTCGCCTCGTCTACGCTCTCCGTCCGCCCGCGCTCGACGACCTCGGACTTCTCGGAACGATCCGCGCTTCCGCCGCCCAGTACGGCCAGCACGGGTTGCGAGTCGCGGTAGAGGCACCGGAGACGCTGCCACCACTCCCCGCCGCTGTCGAGGTGGCCGTCTACCGCATCGCCCAGGAGGCTCTGACAAACGTGGTACGCCACGCCGAGGCTCGCGCCTGCGCCGTCTCGCTGGAAATTGATCGGGAGGAGGGAGTTCTCTGTCTCGAAATTCGGGACGACGGCCGGGGTATCGGGGAGGATCGGGGAACGGGTGTGGGGCTGGCGTCCATGCGCGAGCGGGTGGCCGAACTCGGTGGGAACCTGACCGTGGAGCCGCTCCCCGAGGGAGGCACCGCCGTTCGCGCCAGGTTGCCGTTGCTGGAGGAGGGTTGATGGAACGCATCCGCGTGCTCATTGCCGACGATCACCCGGTCTTCCGCTATGGGATGCGCGCCATCCTCGGAGCGCAGCCGGATACCGAGCTGGTCGGCGAGGCGACCGGTGGGGAGGAGGCGATCTCCCTGGCCGCGGAGCTTCGGCCGGACGTGATCCTTATGGACCTCAACATGCCGGAAGTGAACGGCATCGAAGCGACCCGGAAGATCGTCCAGGAGAACCCGCAAGTAGGCATTCTTATGCTGACGATGTTCGAGGACGACGACTCGGTCTTCGCCGCGATGCGGGCCGGCGCGCGTGGCTACGTCCTCAAGGGTGCCGACGGCGCCGAGACCTTGCGGGCGATCCGCGCCGTGGCGGATGGAGAGGCGATCTTCGGCCCTACCATCGCACGCCGCCTCATGGGGTACTTCGCCTCGTCGCGTCAGGATGCGGACTCCACTCTCCAGCCTTTCCCGGATCTCACGGAGCGGGAGCGCGACGTCCTGGACCTGATCGCCCAGGGCTACACCAACACCGCCATCGCCGGCCGCCTGTATATAAGCCCCAAGACCGCCCGCAATTACGTCTCCAACATCTTCGCCAAGATGCAGGTCGCCGACCGCGCGCAGGCCATCATCCGCGCCAGAGAAGCAGGACTGGGGCGGGACGACACGCCTTAGATGCATTCATACTGTGCCGGGAGCGAAGCCTGTGGTCCCGCCCCCGGCAGTAGTGATTGTTTGTCAGGCAGCGCGCCGCCGTGCGATAAAGCCGGCCGTTGCCCCTAACGCCACCAGGACCGCGCCCGCCACCATGAGCAGCGCGAGCGGCGAGGTGCCGCCGGTCTCCGGTACGGAGCCGGATCCGTCCGCGGAGGTCATCGCGATGTCCGCGCAGGCCACGCCCGGCGGGACCGCGTCGGGATCTGTCTGCTCGGCGTGGACGTTTATGTAGTACGGGCCGCCGCTGGAGAGCTCTTCGAGCGTGGTGTCCACGGTCGAGGCGTTCCCGCCCTCGCCGCCCTTCGCCAGGACGTTCTCCAACGGGAATGCGACGCCGCCGCCGTTCCCGGCGCGGTCGTCGGCGCAGGTCGCGCCCTCGTGGATGTGCGCCAGGTGCTCGACACCGTCCTTCGGAAGCCCCGTGAGATCCAGATGCACTTCCAGGCCGTCGCCTTCCGGCGTGAGCGTCGCCGTGCCGCTCACGCCGGAGTCCTGGCTGGGGGTGAGCTGGAGGGTCTGGCTCTCGCCGGTCTCGTGAGCCCCGGCGGTCCCCGTGAGTAGCGCCACCATCAGCGCGAGCGAAGCACCCAGTAGTGTCTTTCGGAGCATGAATCCTTCCTTTCAATATCTTTCCCTGTCCAGTCTTAGATACGCAGTTCCGCCGCCGGTGGATGAACACACTTTGATCCCGACGAAAGCCGGGTAGAATCGACGGGTGTTTAGAGAGATCGCAACCCGCTCCCTGCGCGCCCCGCGCCGCGTCCGGGCATACCTTGCCGCCGACGCCGAACGGCCCGTTCTGCTCGTAGCCTCTTCGGAGGAGGCCGCCGAACGCTACGCACGCGACGCGCGGTGCTTCACCGACGAGCCGGTCGTATATCTACCTTCACGCGAGGTCGTGTATGGGGATGTATTCGACCCGCCGGTTAGCCGGGTCGGGGAGCGTCAGCGCGCGCTGCATGCCCTGGGCGGGGCGCGGCTGGTAGTGGCCGGTCCGCTGTCGCTGACGGAACGGACGCCACTGTACGAGCCGATGCAGATCTCCGGCGGAGTCGAAATGGAGCAGGAGGCGGCGCTCGAACGGTTGGTGACGCTCGGATACGGGCGGGTGGACCGGCTCTCGCGTCCCGGCGAGTTCGCCGTGCGCGGCGGCATCGTGGACGTGTTCTCCAGCACCCGGCGCTCGCCCGTGCGCGTGGAATGGTGGGGGGATGAGATCGAGAGCGTCCGCGCCGTCTCTCTGGCGACCCAGCGCGTCGTCCGCGAGCTGGAAGGCGTAACCCTCTACGCCGCCCGCGAAGCGGACCTCTCAAGTCTCGCCGCCGCGAGCGACGGGTTCCCGGAGGACGCGCGCCGGGGCGTGCGCGTGCCGGGCCTCGACCGCTTGCTGCTGGACGTGAACCTCGTGTCTGTGAAAGATTTGATCCCGGCCGGCGCGGAAGCCTGGTTCGAGGAACCGAGAGAAACATTGCCGGAGGACTTGGACGGTCTCGTGCGCGAGCTGTACGATACGGAACTGCCGGAGGCCGACCTGCCGTTCGTCGGCGACGAGGAGGGGGAGGTCGTCTCCGCGCCGCCCGTTACCTCGTTCGCCGGGTTGCTGCGGGAGGCGGCCCGCAGGCTCGACTCGCTGGTGAACGACGGACTCGCGGTATTCGTCGCGTGCGGGTCGGGTGGCGAGGCAAAGCGCGCGGTGTATGCGTTCGGGGAGATCAACCGCAGAGTACGCGAGGCCGGCCGCGCAGATGCGACCCTGCCGCCGGGCCTCTACGCCGTGCCGGCCGAGATAGAAGAGAGCTTTACCTACCCGGACGCCGGTATCGCGGTCATCCGCCGCGACGCTCTCTTCGGCCGTAAACGCGCGAGCGCCAAACGTTCGGGGCGCATGTTCACCTCGTTCGCCGACCTGAAGACCGGTGATCTGGTGGTACACGCGACGCAGGGTATCGGGCGCTTCGA
>CALMWA010000299.1 GCA_937873125.1 uncultured Actinomycetes bacterium
CACACGTCCGCGAAGCCGCGACCCCCGCCCATCTTCTCCACACCCTTCTCGAACGTGAAGAACTCGCCCGTCGGGTCCACCTCCGCCGGCGTCCGTTGCCCCAGCATCGCGCACAGGTCCAGGAAATGCTGCTGATAAGACGACCGCTCCGAGAGCGCCGCCTCCGCCCACTTCTTCGTAAACGCCTGCGGCGTCAGCCCCCTCATACCTTCAATGCTACCAGCATTCTCCCCTCAGCGGCCAGCGTCCCGGTTGTCGGCCACCGGGTGAGCGGAGGCTAACGCCGCCCGGACAACCTGTCTCAGTTAGCGGATCGCGCCGGATACGCCCTGGCCCTGGTAGGCGAGCTGGTGTTGATGAGTGTCCGCCCGGTGCCGGAACCGGACGACCTTTCCCTGCGCGAAGTGCCAGATATGAGCCTCGTCTTCTTCGCTGATCCGTTGTCCGGTCTCCTTGACGGTGGCTTCGAAATCTATAAGAGCGACCACGACATCATCCGACTCAAGCATAATTTTCGGGACGAACTTGTGGACCTCCAGACCACCAAGATACCCGAAGAACTCCGATGCCCCCTGGCGACCACGGTGCGGTTGCAGCCAGGGAACGCTGGTTGAGTTCACGCCATACTCCCACTCTACATCCTCCGCGAGATTGTCGAGGATCGCGGGAATATCGCCGCGCCCGAACGCCTCGTAGATCTGCTGAACCACGGCTACATTTTCCATGCCTTGCTCCCTGGTTGCACCCGGCGTTCGTGCAACGAACGGCTCGCCGCTGGCACCCGAACGCGCGGGCCGGACTGTACGACAACTATTCTCGAATAATGTACCTATTGTGTCAACACACTCTATGCCGGTTCACAGGGGGCATTTTGTCCCGGTCACGGAAAATCGTTCATTTGAGGGATGCGCCGAACTGCAAAAGTTGGCACCATTGCGGTGTGCTAGTCAACACGTTTGCAGTAGACGAGAGGAGGAGGATCCCGTGAACTATACCCCGGTACCTTATGCGCTCGGTTCGGAAGAGGGAGAGGCGCTGTGGTTCTTCGGCACCCTGCTGACCGTCAAGGCCGGCGCCGAGCAGACCGGCGGGCGGTTCTCGCTCGTAGAGCAGTACGCTCCTCGGGGGATGGCGACACCGCTCCACGTCCAACCAGAGGACGACGAGACGTTCTACGTGATCGAGGGAGATCTCACCTTCTACCTCGAAGACGGCCAGCCCATACCGGCCTCCGCGGGGTCGTTCGTCCACATCCCGGCGGGGACCCCGCACGCCTTTCAGGTAGACTCGGAGACCGCACGGTTCCTGGATCTCTCAACACCCCAGCACGAGAGCTTTATGCGCGCCGCCGGAGAGCTGGCGAAAGAGAGGGTTCTCCCCCCTCCGGGTCCGCCGGACATGGAGAAAGTCGGAGCCGCCGCCCAGCAGTACGGGGTGGACATAATCGGTCCGCCGCCCGGCGCTCACGCCTAGTGGTTTGTTGCCAAACAGCGGGGCGCGTGCTAACTTTCGCTTGTTCTTATAACCGGCAACGAAGGAGGTGAGCACCTGTTGATCAACGACGACATCAGTTCGAGTAGTAGCGGGCCTCTCGCCTCACGCGCCGGTTAGCCCACCGATTCAGACTCCCTAGTTCGACACCTCTTGTCTCTGGATACCCGGCGCCCCGCGAGCGGCCGAGCGTGCGCGCACGCACGCGTGCGGAAACGGCGTTCTCAGCGGTATGCCTGAATGAAAGAAGCGGGGTGTGAGCGATGATAGTGGATAGCGCGATCTACGTGGACGGCCAGAGGACCGCAGATCCGAAGACGCTGCAAGAGACCTACGAGGCCGTGCACGAGCAGCACGGGGTCGCATGGATAGGCCTCTACAAGCCCACCGAAGAGGAGTTCGCCTCCGTGGCGGAGGAGTTTGGGCTGCACCCTCTGGCCGTGGAAGACGCGGTCCAGGCTCATCAGCGTCCCAAGCTAGAGCGTTACGGCGACACGCTTTTCGTCGTCTTGAGGCCCGCCCGGTATCTGGACCGATCAGAGACGGTGGCGTTCGGCGAGGTCCACGTCTTCCTGGGCGCAGACTTCGTGGTAACGGTCCGCCACGGTGAGGCTCCCGACCTTCGCGGGGTACGCGGACGGATGGAGAGGGAGACGGAACTGCTGCGCCGCGGACCAGAGGCGATCCTCTACGCGATCATGGACCGTGTGGTGGATGACTACACCCCCGTCGTGGCGGGACTCGAGAATGACATAGACGAGATAGAGACCGAAGTCTTCGGCGGGAACGTGGGCGTTGGCCGACGCATCTACGAGCTCTCCCGAGAGGTGATCGAGTTCCAGCGGGCGGTAAAGCCCCTGCCCGGCATCCTGGGCGGCTTGATAGCCGGGTCCGAGAAATACGGCGTGGACCCTGAGTTGCAGCGCTACCTGCGCGACGTGCAGGACCATACCATCCAGGTCACCGAGCGGGTGGCGGGCTTCCGTGACCTGCTCCAGAACATCCTGAGCGTCAACCTGTCGCTCGTAGGACTTCAGCAGAACGAGGAGATCAAGGCGCTCACCGAGGCGAGCATCGTTCAGAACGACGAGGTAAAGAAGATCTCGTCCTGGGCCGCCATCCTATTCGCCCCCACCCTGATAGCCGGTGTCTACGGAATGAACTTCGACCACATGCCGGAGCTGCACTGGCCCTTCGGCTACCCGTTCGCCCTGTTCTTGATGCTAATGGTCTCCGTCTCGCTCTACCTCATATTCAAGCAGCGAGGCTGGCTCTAGAAACACCCCTCACACGGATGCGGGAAGTCGGAGTAGTCAGGAGGCGACTCTCTCTCGCACCGTCAGGCGGCGGGCGGCGTCCAGAGCTTCGCGGGCGTCTGAAGCGAGTTCGGGAGCGAGCTCGACGCAGCAGTCGGGGTCTTGCGGAAAGTCCACCCGACGGAAGAGGTCTTCGAGCGGGATGGCGCCGCTACCCGGTGAGAGGTGAAGGTCTCCTATTCCGTAGACGGAATTCCCGTAGGAGAGAGGGTCCACGTCGAGATCCGTCCTTCCCAGATTGTCGTGTAGGTGAAGGTGACGAACGAGCGGCGACGCGGCGGCGCACTCCTCGATGAGGTCGAACCCGAAGGCGTTTGCCGCCAGGGCCGCGTGTCCGATATCCAGGCAGATACCTACGGATAGATGGTCCACTTCGGACACTTGCTCCGCCAACCCCGACGGCCACACGGAATAGTCATACACCGCGCCGCTTAGAATACTCGTATCGGGATAGTAGTTCTCGACGGCGACGCTCACGCCCAGATCTCCGGCAAGATCCCCCGCCTCTCGCAAGGCGTATCGCTCCGCGGCGAGCTGATCCTTGAAGCTGACACGGGCGTCCCGCGACCATATCCGCTGTCCGGCGTGGCAGACTACGACCTTCGCCCCGATCTCTCCGGCGAACCGGATGCCGGCCATCAGTACGTCCCGGTGCAAGTCCGCCCCGGCCGGCTGCATCAGGTTCAGCTCTATCGGAGCGTGTACCGTATACGCCGGGTCCGCATCCAGCAGCAACTCCCGGACAGGACGCAGACGAGCCTCGTCCAATTCTCCAGCGCGAATGACACCCAGCTCACCCACCCACAGCTCCACGAAATCCGCTCCGGCGGTCTTCAGAGCTTCGAGTTCACCAGCGAGGGTCTCTGCGCCGCCCACACGGTTGATCCCCACTCCGCCCATAGCCATACGGTTCTTCCTCCCTGTAAGAGCCGCGGCTAGTATATTGAGGACGTTCTAAACTCGGGTAACAGGACCGTTGCACGAGTGTAAAACTTCGGTTTAACGCCGCTGGGCAACGTCCGCGCGGGAGCGGGCGGGAAGGGAACGCATGAGCAGCTACGAGAACTACACGGAGACCTCCAGGCACTACGACCGGACACGGGAGCCGGTCGGGACCGAGATCCTCGTCGGGTGCATGGCCCACGCGCCCGTGCCGCTGAGTAGCACGACGATACTCGATGCCGGGTGCGGAACCGGCAGTTACTCCCGCGCGCTCCTCGACTACGTCGGCCGCATCGAGGCGGTGGACCTGAACGACGGCATGCTGGAGGTCGCCGGTAACAAGCTGGCCTATGCCCGGCAAGAGGGCCGCATCACCTTCACCGCCTCCCGAATAGACGAGTTGCCCTTCGACGACGCCTCGCTCGACGGTGTCATGATCAACCAGGTCCTCCACCACCTGCCCGACGATCCCTCGAACGGTTTCGCCGAGCACGGCAAAGTATTCCGGGAGTTCGCCCGTGTCCTCAAACCCGGTGGCGTCCTCACCGTAAACACGTGCTCCCAGGAGCAGTTGCGTCACGGCTACTGGTACTACGACCTTATCCCGCGGGGCGCTCAGACCCTGCGCGAGCGGTTCGCCCCGATCACCGAGCTAACGCGGCTCCTGCAAGACAGCGGCTTCGATTACCGGGGCCGGTTCGCGCCGACCGACGCCACGATCCAGGGCGACTCCTACTTCGATCCCCGCGGCCCCCTGAGCAGGGAGTGGCGCAATGGTGACTCGACCTGGTCCCTAGTCCCCGAGGACGAACTGCAGCAAGCCCTCTCGCGGGTCCGGGCCTTGGACGAGCGCGGCGAGCTAGAGGAATTTCTGGCGCGCCACGACGCTCGCCGCAAAGATATCGGCCAGATCACCATCCTGTTCGCCATACGCCAACGACCCATTCGTTGACACATATTTAACATTGGGTTAACATAAGACTTCCATCAAACAAGACCCGGAGACGGGCCTGGGAGTCGTTTGCTCAAAAACCCGTTACAGAGTCATCGAGACTCGGATAAGGCTTATGCTGCGCTGGGACAGGTGCCGCTCTTCCGGGGTATGCGGCGGGACGACTTGGAGATCGAACCACTCGGTTCGCTTACCAACCTGAGCTACAAGATAACCACCAACGGCGACGCCTACGTGCTCCGGCTACCGGGAGACGGCACCTCCGAATATATAGACCGGGGCGCCGAGGAGCACAATTCACGGGTCGCGGCCGCGGCCGGCGTGGGCGCGGAGATCGTCTACTTCGACACCACGAACGGCACGATGGTCTCGCGGTTCATCCAGGGTGTCACGATGGACAATCGCCACTTCTACCGGGACCCGGATGCGCCGGCGCGAGCAGCGCGAGGACTACGGCGGGTTCACGGCATCGGGCCGGTCTTCGAGTATCACTTCAACGCCTTCGGGATGATGGATCACTACCTGGACCTACTGCGCGGTATGCGGATACCGCCACCCGAAGGATATTACGCTGTCGAGAAGCGATTAGAAACGGTGCGCCAGGCGCTTGAAGTGCTCCCAGCGGCCCTGGCGTCCTGTCACAACGACCCGTGGCCGCCGAACTTCATCGACACCGGCAGCCGCATGTACCTCATCGACTGGGAGTTCTCCGGCATGAACGATCCATACTGGGATCTCGCGCATCTCTCCGTGGAAGCCGGCTTCGGGGCCGGGCAGGACCACGCCATGATGCACGCATACACGGACGGCGCCGCCACCCTGGAATCCTACTCCCGCCTGGAACTCTACAAGGCGACCAGCGATTTGCACTGGTCCCTGTGGGCGCTCGTCGAGCACGCCAACGGGAACACCACCTTCGATTTCCAGGCCTACGCGCAGCGCAGGTTCGACGCCTGCCGCGCGCGGATCGAAACCCCGGACTTTAGCCGGAGCCTGAAAGCCGTACGTTAGAAACCAGCCCGCTAGCTCACACGGCCCGAAGCTTTGGGGCTAAATCTCCCAGTAGAACACGCCCGCGCGGCGGGCGGCGTCGTCCACTTTTCCGACGATAAACTCGGCTGCCCCGTGCGGGTCCCGGCGCACCTTGCTCGGGTTGATCGGGATCATGACCCGCCATCCCGCCGTCGAGCACTCCTCGGTACCCTCGAAGCACGCCCAGAGCTGCGAAAAGACCAACCTTCCGTTGCGGCTGAGTCCCGTAAACCGGACGTAGGGCCGCTCCGGCAAATGTTCTTCCAGAAGCGCCGCCGTCGCCTCGACGCCCGTGTAACTCTTGCGGCTCACCCTCGACTCCTCCCACTCCGCGCCTTCGCACGTACCATCCGCCGCTTCCCGAAACGGTGTCCCAAATTTTGCATCCCCGGTACCTCACTCTCTCGGCCCGTCTCCTCAGAGGGCCGCAATGCCTGACTCTCCCGCTAGCATATCATCGCCGTTACGCCTACACCATAGCGCCGCTACGGAAACAGAACTCTCGTGGTGAACTAGCTCACAGGCGTTGCAGTTTAGAGCTTGCGCGGATAGGCTCGCTACTTTTCGTATTTGGCGATTCTCCGAACGATCAAATCGGCTCCTCATTGCCCATTGACACATTCGCTACCCGCCTATCCGCGCAGCCTCTTAGTCGCGGAAGAGGCCGTCGCCATTAGCTCCGCTGTTGGGTTTAGAGATACCCAAGTGGTTATAGGCCCGGTGGGTGGCGATGCGCCCGCGGGCGGTTCGTTGGATCAGGCCGCTCTGAAGCAGATATGGTTCGTACACGTCCTCCACCGTATCGCGCGCCTCGCCGAGGGCGACCGAGATCGTCCCAACCCCCACCGGCCCGCCGTCGAACTTATCTATGATCAGGCCCAGATAATCCCGGTCGGCCCGGTCCAGCCCCAGGTCGTCTACGCCCTGCATAGCCAGCGCCGCCTTCGCCGTCTCCTCATCTATCTCCCCGTCGCCGATGACCTCCGCGTAGTCCCGGACGCGCCGCAGGAGCCGGTTGGCGATGCGCGGCGTACCCCGGCTGCGGGTGGCTAGCTGCTTCGCGCCCTCCTCGGTGACGGGTATCTTCAGGATCTTGGCGTTGCGAACCACGATCTTCTCTAGCTCCGCCGGCTCGTAGTAGTCCAGCCGCGCCGAGAACCCGAAACGGTCGAGCAGGGGCTTCGTCATCAGGCCCGTGCGCGTCGTCGCCCCTACGAGCGTGAACTTCGAAACGTCCATCCTTATGGTGCGCGCCGACGGCCCCTGGCCGAGGACTATATCCATCGCGAAGTCCTCCATCGCCGGATACAGGACCTCTTCGATCTGACGGTTGAGGCGGTGGATCTCGTCTATGAACAGGAAGTCGCCTTCTTCGAGCGATGTGAGGATCGCCGCCATGTCCCCCGCCCGCTCCAGGCTCGGTCCGCTCGTCGTGGAGATGTTGACCTCCATCTCCCCCGCGAGTATCCGGCACAGGCTCGTCTTCCCCAGTCCCGGCGGACCCGCGAGCAGTACGTGATCCAGCGGTTCCCCGCGCCGTTTGGCCGCCTCCACGAAGATCCGGAGGTTGTCCTTCAGACGCTCCTGCCCGATGAACTCGTCCAGCGTCGCGGGCCGCAGCTTCGGCTCGTCATCCCCCTCGAACCTCTCCGGGTCCAGCGCCTCATCCGACCCCGAAGTGGGACCGAACCCTGACGCCGCGCCGGTTATATCCTCCGGCGGCTCTCCGCTCCGGGCGTCGCCGCGCACGGTAAAGTCGTCCATCTCCTCCGTACCCGCCATACCTAGCGCCTGCTCCCGATCCGCCGTAACGCCTCCTTGATGTACTTCTCGACCGTCTCCTGCGGCGGCACTTCCTTCAGCGCCCACTCTGCCTCATCCAGCGAGTACCCGAGAGCCGTCAGCGCCTCCCGCGCCTCCATGAACGGCCCGCCACCGCCGGAGCCGCCACTGCTACCGTTTCCGGCGCCCACGCCCGACGGCTCCGGCGCGAAGGCCGCGACGAGATCCTTGCCTCGAAGCTCCAGCACCAGCCGCTCCGCCGTCTTGCGTCCGAGCCCCGGCACCGAGGCGAGCTTCACGATGTCCCCCCGCGCCACGCACTCCGCAATCTCCGGGGGCGTCATCGAAGACAGCACCGAGAGCGCCAGCTTCGGCCCGACCTTGCTCACCGTGACCAGAGCGTCGAACGCCGCCCGCTCGTCCCTCGTCGCAAACCCGAACAGCAACATCGCGTCCTCGCGCACCACCATCCGGGTGTGCAGCACACACTCCTCGCCGATGGCCGGCAGCGCCCTGAGCGTCCCCTGCGAAACCGACGTCCGGTACCCGACTCCGACGACGTCCACCACGACGCCCTCGGCGTCCTTCTCTACTAATTGTCCGCGCAGACGATGTATCATGCGCTAATTATCCCGCACAAACCGTTATTTCCCCACCCCTACCTTGCCGCCCATCCGGGACGAGAAGGCGTGCGTAATCGCGATAGCCAGGCCATCCGCCGCGTCGTCGGGACGGGGTATCGCCGGCAGGTTCAAGAGCGTCTTCACCATCTCCTGCACCTGCCGCTTGTCCGCCCGTCCGTACGACGTGACCGCCTGCTTGACCTGAAGCGGCGTGTACTCTGCGACCTCGACACCGGCCCGGTAAGCCGCCAGGATCGCCACCCCCCGCGCCTGCCCGACCGTGATCCCAGTGGTCACGTTCGTATTGAAGAACAACTCTTCCACCGCCACTGACTCCGGCCTGTACCCCCGCACCAGCTCAGTCACCCCATCGAAGAGCCGCGAGAGCCGCCGCGGCATCTCCCAGTCCGAGGGAGTCGTGATCGCGCCGTGCTGCACGTAGCGCAGCCGGTTCCCCTCCTGCCGCACCACGCCCCACCCCATAATGGCCGTGCCGGGATCAATACCGAGAATCGTGTGTCCGTTGCCGGTTGTGGCGAGCATAGACTAAGGTTACTCCCTACCCACCCAACTTGCACCGCGTTCCACATATAGCGTCGCCGCCACCCACCACACACAACGGAACCAGACCCGCCCACGAAAAAGCGGCCGACGCATGCCAACCGCTACAAAGCTCACTGTCGGGCGCTGAAACTTTTAGCGGTCCCGGCATCCAGATTGATCTTGTTCTGGGCCTCTAGCGTGGTCTCCGCGTTCTCGTAGGTGGTGCCAGCGCCGTCCAGTGCCTCGCGTACCGTCGAGAAACCTTCCGGCGTCGTGACGGCCCGGTAGTCGTTCTCCGCTCCTCTAGGTCCTCGGCTCTGACCTCCAGCGTGGCCTCCATCAACTCGTCCGCGCCCTACCTCCCCGTAACCCGTCCCGTAAGTGTCCAACGCCGCTCGTAGACGTTCGAGAACGGTGTCCGTGCGTTCCGGCTCTCCAGTGGAGGCGACGCTATGCCTCCACGCATGATTTTCCTACGACATTTGCAACAAGTATACTTTCTTGGGTGATCTAAGATGAATGCGTTGGAGAAACGAGGTGCCGACGAGTAACCTTTCCCGGCCGATGCTCGATCTTGTCCCGGAACGAAGGGGCGAATCTGCCCGAGCATCCAGGAGCAACCTCCCGGCGCAGCTTACGCCGCTGATCGGGCGTGTGCGCGAAGCGGCCGCCGGACGAGAGATCCTGCGCCGTCCGGGCGTGCGTCTCTTGACCCTCACCGGGCCCGGCGGGGTCGGCAAGACCCGCCTGGGGATGCGGCTTGCGGAGGACCTGATCGGCGAGTTCGCCGACAGCGCCCGCTTCGTCTCGCTGGCCCGGATCTTCGACCCCGAGCTGGTGGTCTCCGCCATAGCTCACGTACTGGAGCTCGAGGAAGCCGGAGAGCGGTCGCTGGTCGAGCGCCTGAAGGAACATCTGCAAGACAAACGACTCTTGCTGGTGCTCGACAACTTCGAGCACGTGGCGCAGGCCGCGCCGGTGGTGACGGAACTCCTTACTGCCTGTCCCCACCTGAAGGTGCTGGCGACCAGCCGGCAGGCGCTTCACCTCTCCGGCGAGCAGGAGTATCCGGTGCCGCCACTCGGGCTGCCGGACCTGAAGCACATTCCGGAGACCGGGGACCTTCTAAAATCTCCGGCCGTCGCCCTCTTCGTAGCGCGGGCGCGGGCTGTCAAGCCGGACTTCCGGCTCACCGGGGAGAGTGCGGAGTCCGTGGCCGGAATCTGTCACCGGCTGGACGGTCTGCCGCTGGCGATAGAGCTTGCGGCGGCCCGCGTCAGGCTGCTCCCGCCACGGGCGCTGCTGGCGCGGCTGGAGCAGAGGTTGCCGTTGCTGACGGGCGGAGCGCTCGATCTGCCGGAGCGGCA
>CALMWA010000300.1 GCA_937873125.1 uncultured Actinomycetes bacterium
CAACTGGATCACCCCGACCGTGTCGGCCCGCGCGAACATCCGTAAGGTCGCCTCGTCGTCGAGTGGTATGTTGAGGATGTCCGGCTCCTCGCCGCCGCTCTGGCGGATGGTCTCGAGGGTCTCCTCGATGACGTCGAGATTCCGCAGGCCGAGGAAATCGACTTTGAGGAGACCCAATGCTTCTACGTCGCTCATCGGATGTTGGACCATCACCGAGACGGCCTCTTCAACGTCGCTCGCCGCGTCGCTCTTCACGCTGACCTTCTTGACCGTCTGGAGCGGCACGATGTCCGTGAGCTTCTCCTCGGAGATGACGACCCCGGCGGCGTGCGTCCCCGCGTGGCGGGCGAAGCCCTCTATCTCGAAGGCGGTGTCGAGGACCTGTTTGGCGGGCTCGTTTTGCTTCACATACTGGATGATCTCCCTGGCCGCCGCCGGATGCTTCTCCCCCGCCACGTACCCGCCGTCGTCACCCGGCGTGAGGATGTCGCGCAGGGTCGTGCCGACGGGCTTGTCCGGGATAAACTTGGCGAGCTTGTCGGTGTCGGAGTACGGGAACTGGTAGATGCGGCCCGAGTCGCGGATGGCGGCCTTCGCGCCGATGGTCCCAAACGTGATGATCTGGGCGACGTGCTCGTGCCCGCCGTACTTGTCCGTGACGTACTTCATCACCTCGCCCCGCCCGCCGACCGAGAAGTCGATGTCCACGTCCGGCATGTTTATGCGGTCCGGGTTCAGGAACCGCTCGAACAGCAACGAGTACTCCAGAGGGTCGAGGTCCGTGATCCCCAGCGCGTAAGCCACGATGGAGCCGGCCGCGGATCCACGCCCCGGTCCCACCGCGATCTTGCGGTCCTTCGCATACTTCACGAAGTCCCACACGATAAGGAAGTAGTCCGCGAACCCCATCTTACCGATAGTCCCGAGCTCGAACTTCAGCCGCTCTTGCACCTCGGCGCTCTTCGCCCGCTCCCCGTACCGCCGTGCCAACCCACGCTCGCACTGCTCCAAGAGGTACGAGTCCGCCGTGTAACCCTCCGGCTTCGGGAAGTTCGGCAGCCGCGTCTTGCCGAGCTCTATCCCCACGTCCTCCACGCTATCGACGACCTTTATGGTGTTCTCCAGCGCCTCCGGGTGGTCCGGGAAGATGCGCGCCATCTCGTCCACCGTCTTGACGTAGAACTCGTCACCGGAGAACTTCATCCGGTTCGGGTCGTTGTAGAACTTGCCGGTCCCGATGCACAGCAGCACGTCGTGCATCTTGGCGTCGTGGCGGGTGGTGTAGTGCGAGTCGTTGGCGGCGACGAGCGGTACGCCAGTCTCCTTGTGCAGCTTGATGATGCCCTCGTTCACACGCCGCTGCTCGGGGATGCCGTGGTCCTGCATCTCCAGGTACACCGCGTCGAACATCTCCTGGTACTCCGACAGGATCTTGCGCGCCTCGTCCGGCCGTCCTTCGAGGATGCGTGTCGGCACCTCCGCCGAGAGACACCCGGAGAGGCAGATGATGCCCTTGCCGTGCTTCTTGAGCATCTCTTTGTCCACGCGGGGCTTGTAGTAGAAGCCTTCGAGGAAGCCGCAGGTCGAGAGCTTCATGAGGTTCTTGTAGCCCTCGGCGGTTCGCGCGAGCAACGTCAGATGGTAATAAGGCGCGCGGCTGCGGTCATGGCGGTCGGCGCAGACGTAGACCTCGCAGCCCATTACGGGCTTTATGCCGGCGTCCTTCGCCTCCTTGTAGAACCGGACTGCGCCATACATCACGCCGTGGTCGGTGAGCGCGAGGCCCGGCATGTTCTGGTCCTTGGCGAACGCGACGAGATCCTTGATCCGGCTCGCCCCGTCGAGCATCGAGTACTCCGAATGGCAGTGCAGATGCGCGAAAGGCGTTACCGTCAAGTTCCCTCCTCCGTTCCTCAAAGACCGCGGCGGCACCCCCGTCTAACCGGAGCGCCGCCATCGCCTGTTCTCCAGTCCATCCCGGACACAGGCCACTATACGAAACGGAGCGCTACGCTGTCTACCTCACCTGAACCATTAGTTGAGGCCGCATTTGCAGGACTTTTCAGACAAGTAGCGGCGCTATGATCCGGTGTTTGCGGAAGATGTTGGGTGGATAAGTGGGTTGTGGTCTATATGTAGAGCGCGGAAAGATTAAAGCTTGGGAACTAGTCGTCCAAGTCATCCTCGTCATCGCGCCAGAGGATCCAGTTCATCGCTATCTGGGCGGAGAGGACGGCGAAGAGCAGGGCGAAGGCTCCTTCCTGCAGTTTATGCAGCCACGCGGTGTAGACGACGAGCGCGGCGGAGATAAGAAGTGCGGCGAGGACGAAGATCAGGGTGACGACGAGCACGAAGCCCCGCAGCGCGCGCCGGACGGTCCCGCTGGTGCGGCTGTGGCGGCGGGCTTGGACCGTGCTCTGGGGCAAATCAATCCTTCTTGGAGGTCTTCTCGGAAGCCGTGCTCTCGGACTTCGTCGAGGTAGTGTCGGAGGAGCCGGACTTGGAGTTAGAGTCTCCGTTGGCCTTCGCCGCGGGTTCGGACTTCTTGGAGCCGCCGTTCTTGTAGTCGGTGGAGTAGAAACCCGAACCCTTGAAAGCTATACCGACGGGCTGCAGGACCTTCCTTACCGGCGCTCCGCACTCCACGCACTCCGTAAGAGGGTCTTCGGACATCTTCTGTAGCACGTCGAAGACGTGCCCGTTCTCGCACTTGTACTCGTAGATCGGCATCCAGCCTCCAGTTCACATACACGCAACCCCGAGATTATACAACTTCGGGGTAGTAGAGGCCTATCCGCGCGGCGGCTGAGGCCCCCGGCGGTTCGGGTCGAGTTCGCCGGAACTAAAGTCCTGCTGCAGATGCTCGCGGGCCGACTGAACCAGCTCGGGGCGGGAGCAGATCTCCTCCACCTCCGACGCGCTGGCGTTGCGCCGCACGTACTCTTCCTGCACAACGTCCTGCAGGTGCGCCCCCTCGCCCACCCGGTGAACGATGTATTCGAGAACCTTCTTCTCGCGCGCGGAGGGCTGATCCCTCCCAAAAAGCCTGGCCCAGAAGGATTGCTTTCTCTCTTCAGCCATTCCTGCCTCCTAGTCGGTAAACGATACCCCAGAGAGAAGTTTAGCGGTTCTCCGGTCCTTCGTATAGAGCGGGGAGAAAGTCATGCCTCCTCGGCCAGCCTCTCCAGAGCCTCCCCCGCCACGCGGTACACCGTCCAGTCGTCCATCGCCTCGGCCCCGAGCTTCTCGTAGAAACCGATGGCCGGCTCGTTCCAGTCGAGGACCCACCATTCCAGCCGCCCGCAGCCGCGCTCCACGGCCAGCCGCGCGAGATGCGCCAGGAGTCCGCGGCCGATCCCTGCGTTTCGATACTCCGGCCGCACGTACAGGTCCTCCAGGTAGATGCCGGGCCGCCCCAGGAAAGTCGAGAAGTTGTGGAAGAAGAGAGCGAAGCCTGCCGGCTCGCCGTCCGCCGTGGCGATCACGGCCTCCGCTCCCCGGTGGCCGTCACCGAAGAGGTTGCGGCGCAGGATCTCCTCGTCGGCTACGACTTCGTGAGAAAGCTTCTCGTACTCCGCGAGCTCCCGGATGAAGTCCAGGAGCAGCGGCACGTCTTCTTCGGTAGCCGGCCGGACTTGCAGTTCCGGCATCCCGACTGGACTTAAACCCTGACGCTTATGAGGGACTCGGCGATCTGGACGGCGTTCGTAGCCGCACCCTTGAGCAGGTTGTCGGCGACGCACCAGAACTGCACCACGTTCCCCTCCACCCGCACCCGCCCAACATACGTTCCCGGCTCCCCGGCCGCCTCCAGCGGCGTCGGGAAGTCGTCCTTGTCGCCGGAGAATACGATGCCCGGCGCGGAGCCCAGCGCTTCGAGCACTTCTTCCAGCGTCGCCTCGCGTTCCGTCTCTACATACACGCTCTCGGCGTGGCCGGTGTGGACGGGGATGCGGACGGTCGTTGCGAAGACTTCGAGGTCCGGGAGAGAGAGGATCTTGCGGGATTCCTCCCGCATCTTCGTCTCCTCCGTTGAGTAACCGTCCGCGCCGATGCTCCCGATCAGCGGTATGGCGTTGCCGGCGATGGGCTTCGGATACACGTCCTCGCGCCCGTTCTCCAGCGCCTCCACCCCACTACGCCCGGACCCGGAGACCGCCTGGTATGTCGAGACGACGACCTTCTTGAGCCCGAACTCGCGCGCCAACGGTGCCAGCGCGACGACCATCTGGGTCGTGGAGCAGTTGGCGTTGGCGATCAGTCCGTTGTGACCTTTGAGCGCGTCGGCGTTGACCTCCGGCACGACGAGCGGTACGTCCGGGTCGAGGCGAAAGTCGCTGCCGTTGTCTATGACTATCGCGCCGCGGCTGATGGCCTCCTGCGCGAGCTGCACCGCCGCGCCCTTCTCCCCCTCCGTACCGGCGAAGAACGCGAAGTCCACGCCCTCGAACGCCTCCGGCTCCGCCACCCCGACCTCGAACTCCTCGCCGGCCAGAACCGACCGGCGGGCGCTCCGGGCGAGTATTCGTAGCTCCCGTAGCGGGAAGTCCCGTCGCCGGAGTTCGGCGACGAGCCGGTCCCCGACGAGGCCCGCGCCTACTACCGCTACTGTGTACCCGTCGCTCATGTCAGTGGTCCTTCCCGTCGTCTTCCACAGCCTTGTTCGCGATGTCCAGCAGGTCCCAGACAACCCCGCTCGCGGTGCGTTCCGGTCCCGCGCCCGGCCCGCGTATGGTGAGGGTAACATCCGAGTAGCGACGCGTGCGGAGGTCGAAGACGTTCTCCGGGCCGCTGATGGGCCCGAAGGGGCTCTCGACCGGCTCGTCCACGAGGCCCACCGTAACGGGTCCCTGCTTCGGGATGTTCGCCAGGTAGCGGAGCATGTGGTGCTCCTCGACGGCCAGCAGGCGCTCGGCGAACGCCTCGTCGGCCTCCGGGAGCCGCCGCATGAACTCTTCCAGCGGCACGTCCTCCAGACCCTGCGGGACCAGAGATTCGTAGGGGACTTCCTCCGGTTCGATCTCCCGCCCCATCATGCGCGCCAGGATGATCGCCTTTCGCGCCACGTCGAGCCCGGAGAGGTCGTCGCGCGGGTCCGGCTCCGCGTAATGGAGCGCCACCGCCTCCTTCACCGCCTCGGAGAACGACTTGCCGCCTTCGACGGCGCTCATGATGAATCCGAGGGTGCCGCTCGGGCTCGCCTGGATCTCAAGTACCTCATCGCCGGTCTCGATCAATCCTCCGATGGTCGAGATAAGGGGCATCCCCGCCCCAACCGTCGCCTCGTGCCAGAGCCGGTCCGGGATCATACTCACGAGCTGCTCGTACTGCGCCGTACTACCCGACAGCGGTCCCTTGTTCGACAGCACCAGGTACGATCCGTTCTGGATGCCGAGGAGGTCTAAGTCGAACGTGCCGCCATGCACCGCCACGTCCACGACCACCCGCGTCGTGCCGGGCGCGGGCTCCGAGCGCAACACGTCCTCCAGCGGCTCCGTACCGAGGTCGGAGAGTCTGCCGCCGTTCTCCTTCAGCCGCACGGCCTGCGGCAACAGGTCTTCGCCGACCAGCGCGCCGGACGTATCCGAGACGGCCCGGTAGCTGATCGAGAGTCCGTCCTCTTCCAGCCAGCGCTTGCGCTGCTCCAGTATGATCTGGACAACAGCCCGCCCGACGAACCCCAGACCGATCTGGACAATCTCCAGACGCCTCACGCGACCTCCTCGACCGGCGAAGTCGCCGTCACCAGCGAACCGTGCAGGATGCGCAGGGCTTCTTCACCCGCCTCCGAGGCGACCATGTACACCAGACCAGCCGATGCGATCCCGTGGTGAAGCGGCGAGATCCCCACTCCGCGCAGCCGCTTCAAGCCGCTCGCCAGGGCCTCCTTATCCGGCGATCCGATGCAGACCACCATCGCCGCCTCCCGGGGCCGTCCATCGGTGCAGGGGATATCCACCGGCACGTTTCGCCGGAGCGCCACGCACCGCACGCCCGGCCCCGCCTCGAAACCCGTAACGCGAGTACCGGGTCGCTCCGGGGCGAAACTGTTTCGGACGAAGACCTCAATACCGGCCTCTTGAGCCGGCTCCATTGTCTTGGGGTGCAGCACCTTGGCACCGAGCGACGCGAACGTCCCCGCTTCTCTGTACGAGAGCCGGGGCATCAGGTTCGCGTCCGGGACCAAGCGCGGATCGGCGTCCAGTACGCCGTCCACGTCCGTCATGATCCAGACTTCGGACGAACCGAGAGCCCGCCCGATAACCGTCGCCGAGAGGTCCGAGCCTCCCCGACCCAGCGTCGTCGCCAAACCCTCCGGCGACCGCCCGACGTAACCCGGTACAACCGCGACGCGCCCCTCGGAGAGGAGCGGCGCCACGTAGCGCGTACATCGCCTATCCGTCTCCTCCGAGTTCACCTCCGACGCCGAGAACTCCCGGCCGGTCGCTATCGGGTCGGCGGCGACCACGCTGGCCGGCGTTCCCTGGCTGCTGATGGCCCCCGCCAGAATCGCCGAGGACAAACGCTCGCCGAAGACCGCAATTTCCGCCTTCCGGGCGGCTGCATTTTCCACCGGAGCTTCTAGAACCTCCACGAGCCGGTCCAGCAGTGCCAGCACGCGCCCCTCGACATCCGGCTGATACTCCGGCGAGACGGACTCGCGGGCGGCCTTCAGGTGCCGGTCGGCCAGCGTCCGGTGAAGCTCGGCGGTAGAGCCCTCGCGGGTCGCGCCGGTCGAGGTACGGGGAGTCCTACCGGCGGTGCTCTTGGCGAAGCCGAGCAGGGTGTTGGTGACGCCGCTCATCGCGGAGACGACCACGGCGACCGGGCGCTCGCGGGAAGCGCCGGCGGCTATGCGGGCGGCGCGGGAGAACTCCGCGCCGCCGCCGACCGAGGTGCCCCCGAACTTGATGACTAGGGGTCTCTCCAATTAGCTCACGCTCCGTTCAGGGCTTGATCCAGGTCGTACAGGATGTCGTCGATGGACTCCAATCCCACGCTCAAGCGGATGTAGTCATCCGTCACGCCCGTGGACTTCTGCTCGTCAACCGAGAGCTGCTGATGCGTCGTCGAGGCCGGGTGTATTACCAGGCTCTTCGCATCCCCGATGTTCGCCAACAGGCTGTGAAGCTCCAGCCGGTCGATGAACTTCTTGCCGGCCTCCAGCCCGCCCTCGATGCCGAAGCCGAGGATCGCGCCGTAGAGCCCCTCCCGATGGTACTTCTTCGCCAGCTCGTGCGAGGGATGGTCCGAAAGGCCCGGATAGTTCACCCAATTGACCTTCGGGTGGCCCTGCAAGAACTCCGCTACGGCCAGCGCGTTCTGGGAGTGGCGCTCCATCCGCAGCGGCAGCGTCTCCAGGCCCTGGATGAACATGAAGCTGTTGAACGGCGAGAGGGCCGGACCGTAGTCCCGCAGCATCTGAATGCGGGCTTTCAGGATAAACGACAGTTCGCCGAGGGTCGGGTATATCTCCAGCCCGTGATACGACGGGTCCGGCTCAGTGAACTCGGGGAACTTACCGTTGTCCCAGGGGAACTTGCCGCCGTCCACGATCACGCCGCCGATGGACGTTCCGTGACCGCCGATGAACTTCGTCGCCGAATGGACCACGATATCCGCGCCGTGCTTGATCGGGTTGATCAGGTACGGCGAGGGCATCGTGTTGTCCACGATGAGCGGGATGCCCGCCTCGTGAGCGACGGTCGCCGCCGCTTCGATGTCCAACGTATCGAGGGCCGGGTTTCCGACAGTCTCGGCGTAGAGAGCCTTCGTCTTGTCCGTGATGGCCTGCCGGAAGCTCTCCGGGTCGCGCGAGTCGACGAACTTGACGTTTATCCCGATCTTGGGGAGCGTGTAGTGGAAGAGGTTGTACGTGCCGCCGTAGAGGGCCGCGGCCGAGACGATCTCATCCCCCGCTCCCGCGATGTTCAGGATCGCCAGCGTCTCCGCCGCCTGCCCGGAGGCGACCGCCAAAGCCCCAACACCGCCCTCCAGGAGCGCCATGCGCTGCTCGAAGACGTCGGTCGTCGGGTTCATGATGCGCGTGTAGATGTTGCCGAACTCGGAGAGCGAGAAGAGGTTCGCGGCGTGGTCGGTATCGTGGAAGACGTACGAGGTCGTCTGGTAGATCGGGACGGCGCGGGCGGTCGTCGCCGAATCTACCTCCTGCCCACCGTGCAACGCCAGGGTATCGAACCCGTAGTCGCGCTCCTGCATCTTCGGGTCAACTGTATCCGTCATCTCGTTCCTCCTTGTTAGCTCTTGTTCTCACCTTGCAGGAAAGGCCCGATGGCCTCTCTCAGCTCCGCCCAGTCTTTCAGGAAAGCGTCGTGGCCGCTGAGTGTATCTATCTCCGCGTAGCTAGCCTTCGCTCCCGTGCTCCGTGCGCGCTCCGCGGATTGTCGCACTTCGGCGGCCGGGAAGAGCCAGTCGCTCGTGACGCCCACGAACAGCACCTCCGCCGTCATCTTGCTATACGCTTCCTCGTCGGACTCGTATCCGGCGGCCACGTCGTAGAGGTCCATCGCTCGCAGCAGGTACAGGTACGAGTTGGCGTCGAAGCGTCCAACGAGGTCCTTCCCCTGATATTGCAGGTAGCTCTCTATCTCGAACCTCCCGCCGTGCTCCTCGAACAGAGCCGGACGGCTTGCACGTCTCCGCCCGAACCGCTCCCACTGACCGGCTGCGCTCTGGTAGGTCATCATGCCGGCCATGCGGGCGATGGCGAGGCCGTTTTCCGGGCTCCTGCCGGTACCGTAGTAGTCGCCGTGTTGCCAGTCCGGGTCGGCCATGATGGCGCGGCGTCCGATCTCGCTCATCCCTAACCCCTGCGGCCCTAGGGCCCCGGTGGCGGCGATGGGTACGGCCTTCTCCACGAAGTCGGGGAACTCCACGGCCCATTCGAGCGCCTGCTGCCCGCCGATGGACCCGCCTATTACGAGCGCAAGCCGCCGCACACCGAGGTCATCCAGCAGCCGCTTCTGGGCACGGACCATGTCCCGGATCGTGACGAGAGGGAAACGCATCCCGTAGTGCTCTTCGGTCGCGGGGTCCAGCGAAGCCGGCCCTGTACTGCCGGAGCAGCCGCCGAGCACGTTCGAGCAGACGACGAATTGCTTGTCCGTGTCGATAGCCCCGCCCGGCCCGATCATCGGCTCCCACCAGCCACCGCGCCGATGCGCCGCCGATGCGCCTCCGGCGGCGTGCGAGTCGCCCGTTAGAGCGTGTACGATGAGCACGGCGTTGTCCGCAGTCTCGTTCAACTCGCCCCAGGTTTCGTAGGCGAGCGTAACGTCTTGCAGCATACCGCCGAACTCCGGCTCGAACGAGCCTATGCGGTGATGGAGAGTTGCCGGACGGGCCGGGGCGTGGCTAGCGCCGGCCCCTGGGTCTAGTGTCATACTCGGTAGTAATGCAGCCTCCTTCTAAAATCGCCGGGTCCTACGCCGTCACGTCCGCCCCCGTTTTAGGGTGTCCGCCATACGCGCAACCCGCCCGTAGAAGAGGCTGCCCACCTCTCCCCACATCTTCCAGGCCGGACATGACCGCCCTGCTGGACTTGGCACCTCGCAGCCAGTATTACCCTGCCGCCGGTTGCCGCGGTTTCAAAGGGCCAGTTCCCTCCACCGCTCTCGATGCGAGTTCGCGCTAGGGATGGATGCTAATCGACCGGATTCCCGCCGTCAAGTGGAAGATGGGTTACTTCCTTCGGCCGCCGCTTCGCTGGTAAGGCAGGAACACCCATGCATTGACACCGCCGTGCCCGGTTCTCAGCCCCGACAGTAGCTCGCACGCTAAGCGTCAACGCTTTGACTTAAATGCTATCATTTTAGCAACGATGATGGGTTGGGTAGCGAAAGCTTCAGGGGGACGGAAGTTGGATAAAGGAAAGATTAAGAGGCTGCGCGGATAGGGACGCGATGCCTCCAATTCGGAAAGCGGGCACGGAATCCTCGATCATTCGCAGAGTTACCAAGCTTCCCGAACAAGGAGCGTCTCCGTGCCCGCACTCCCACCATACATCATCGAGCCCATCTGGGAA
>CALMWA010000301.1 GCA_937873125.1 uncultured Actinomycetes bacterium
GTCTTCGACGATGCCGACATCGAGGCGGCCGTCCAGGGGGCGGTCGTCTCCAAGATGCGCAACATGGGGCAGACCTGCGTCTGCGCCAACCGCATCTTCGTGCAGCGCGGCGTCATGGACGAGTTCTCGAAGAAGCTCACCGAGAAGCTCGCCGCGATGAAGGTCGGGGATGGGATGCAAGAGGGTGTGGAGGTCGGTCCGCTCATCGAACCGAAGGCCATAGACAAGGTCGAGCGTCACGTCGCCGACGCAAAGGAGAAGGGCGCGAAGGTCGTACTCGGCGGGGAGCGGTTGAATGGCGGCTCCAATGGCGCTAACGGCGCGGGCAACGGCAACGGAAACTTTTACGCCCCGACGGTGCTGCTCGACGCTGATGACTCGATGCTCGTGGCGCAGGAGGAGACCTTCGGGCCGGTGGCGGCGCTGATGCCCTTCGACACCGAGGAAGAGGTGGTCCGGCGGGCGAACGACACGGTTTACGGGCTCGCGGCGTACTATTTCACCCGCGACGTCGGGCGCGTAATGCGGCTGGCCGAGAACCTGGAGTACGGCATTATCGGCGCTAACGACGGGATGCCTTCTACGGCCCAGGCCCCCTTCGGCGGCGTAAAGGAGTCGGGCTTCGGACGCGAGGGCGGGCACTACGGGTTGGAGGAGTATCTCGACACCAAGTACGTCTCTCTGGGGGGTATCACGTAGGGCAAGGCGGCGGATATACTGCAAAAGATCAGGCAGACAGGAAGAGGTGGCGAAGATGCTGGAGTCCACGAGGATAAAGACGGAGATACCGGGTCCCAAGAGCCGGGCTCTGATGGAGCGTCGGCACAAGTCGGTCACGTCGGGCGTCGGGATCGCCACGCCGATGTTCGTGCAGGAGGCGAAGGGCGCGCTCCTTACTGACGTTGACGGGAATACGTTCATAGACTTCGGCGGCGGCATCGGCGTCCTGAACGTCGGGCACACGAACGCCAGGGTGGTCGAGGCGGTCAAGGAGCAGGCGGACCGCTTTCTGCATAGCTGTTTCTACGTCACCGAGTACGAACCTTACATAGAGTTGGCCGAGAAGCTGAACGCGCTGGTGCCGGGGGACTTCGAGAAGCGGAGCATGTTCATCAACTCCGGGGCGGAGGCTGTGGAGAACGCCGTCAAGATCGCACGGGCCTACACGGGGCGTCCGGCGGTGATAGCGTTCGAGAACGCCTTCCACGGCCGCACCATGCTCGGGATGTCCCTGACGAGCAAGACCAACCCGTACAAGAAGAGCTTCGGGCCGTTCGTACCGGAGATCTACCGGGTCCCCGCGCCGTACCCGTACCGCTGTCCGGCGGGCAAGGACTGCTCCGGCGGGTGCCAGGGCGACTGCTTCGGCGCCATCGAGAAGGCGTTCGTCAGCTACGTGGACCCCGGCAGCGTCGCGGCGATCATCGTGGAGCCCGTCTCAGGCGAGGGCGGCTTTATACCGTTCCCGGACTTCTACCTGCGGCAGCTACGGGAGCTGTGCGACGAGCACGGCATCGTCCTGATCGTGGACGAGGTCCAGACGGGTTTCGGGCGGACGGGCAAAATGTTCGCCATCGAGCACTCCGGTGTCATCCCCGACATCGTGACCACGGCTAAGAGCATGGGTGGTGGGATGCCGATAGGTGGCGTAACGGGTAAGGCGGAGATCATGGACGCCGTCCACACCGGTGGCCTCGGCACTACCTACGGCGGCAACCCGCTGGCCTGCGCCGCGGCCCTCGCGGTTATCGAGGCGTTCGAGGAAGAAGACATCCTCGGCAAGGCGAACGCATTGGGCGAGCGCGTAATGGGCGCGATGCGCGAGATCCAGGAAAAGCACCCGGATTTCGTCGGCGACGTGCGCGGCCGGGGCGCGATGGCCGCTATGGAGCTCGTCAAGGACGCCGGGAGCAAGACGCCTGACAAAGAGCGGACCGGCGAGGTCGTGGAGCGGGCGTTGCAGGAAGGTTTGCTGCTCCTGACCGCCGGACAGTACTCCAACGTCATCCGCACCCTCATGCCGCTCAACATCTCCGACGACGAGCTAGAGGAGGGGCTGGCGATACTGGCTCGCACCTTCGACTCCGTAGCGTAGCAGCCAAAGCCAAGAACTCACTCAGCTAGAATGGTACGGGTCGCATACGCGGCCCGTATTTTATTGTGGGGGTGAGTTGGTGAGCGAAGTAGATCAGACCGATCAAGACCGCAAGGTGCTAGAAGACTTTATCGTCAATAACACCGACCTGAAGCGGCTCGAAGCCCTGCTGGATCGGTTCAACATATTCGAGGCCGTTGGTCTCGTTCGGCAGGAGATAAGACACTCTGCTTTTCTGGCTTTCCTGCTCAATCCTCGCGAAAGTCACGGATTAGGCGACGCTTTCGCAAAGCGGTTGTTGCAGGAGGCGATCATGGCCGCACCGGATACTTCCGTACCCGTGACTCCGATAGAGTTGAGCCTGTGGGACCTGGGGCAGATGGAAGTTCGCCGGGAGTGGCAGCATATAGATATGTTTTTGCTGGACGAGCGAAACCGGCTGGCGGTGATCATCGAGAACAAGATCGATACTACCGAGCACTCCGACCAACTCCAGCGTTATCACGAGATCGTGAAGCATCACTTCCCCGGTTACAGGGTAGTCGGCCTGTACCTGACTCCCGCCGGAGAAAAGCCCTCGCACAAGGCATACGTGCCGCTTGGTTACAGTACGGTCTGCGAGATGCTGGATAGGTTGAGTAACGATCAAGCCATAACGATGGAACCCGACGTGCGAACCCTGATCGCACACTACGCCATGATGCTGAGGAGACATATCGTGGGCGACTCCGAGATAAAGAAGCTGTGTCTGCAGATTTACCAAGATCATCGGCAAGCTATAGACGAGAGCTTTAAGCACATACCTAGTGTTCAAGTAGAGGTTAGATCGTTTGTTCAGAAACTTATCTCGGATGAACCTAGGCTTATTTTGGACCGTACTAGCAAAACGATGATCAACTTTGCAGAAGCAAGTTGGGACTCACCTGTCTTGCTCACGGCAAGTGGATGGACCCCATCTAAGCGCGTTCTGCTATTCGAGTTCAGAAATGGTTTGGACAGCCTAGATCTCAGACTGTATATCGGACCAGCTACTGACGTAATCCGCCAGAAGCTGCTTGGTGTGGCACGAGATAACCCCAGTATTTTTGATTTTCCCAGTAAATCAGGAAACCAGTATAGTACCGTTTTCTTTCGTTCCTTTCTCACCAAAGAAATGTACGAGATTGCTGCTCACGAAGAGCGGAAACGAGAAATACAAAAGAAATGGGACGATTTCCTCGAAAACGATTTGCCACGTATAGACGCCGTTCTCAAGAACGAAAGCTGGATCTGGGAATCGAGCGAACCGGTCGATTGAGTTCAGAGTCAGTTGAGCAGCCAGATGCCGACGTTCAGGAGTGGAGCGGTTAGCCCGCCGAAAGGCTGGGACGGTTAGGAGGATCGCTTCCGGAGCATCTCTTCGACCGCTTCTTTCTCATACCGCTGGTTCTCCCAAGCGCACGGCAGTGTCAGCGCCCAGATGCTCCAGCATCCAGCCGAGCATCGTGATCCGTTGCTCGTCGCTCCAGAAGAGTTTGCCGTCGATCAACTCCATCTTCTCCGGCACCGTCTCGTGTGGACGATATTTCGCGTCTACCTCTTCGCTCGTCCACGAATGTCCCTCACGCCCGATGTCGAACCCGAACGGTCGTTCCACACCCATGCGTCGCTCCTCGCGGTCACGTACCTGGTAGCTCTCCGACTCTGAGAGGAAGTGTAATGGGGCCTGGGTTATCTCCCCACCCTTATCCTTCTTTCAGCAACTCCTCCAGGTAGCCCGTGTGGTAGTCGCCCGAGAGGAAAACTTTGTCGTCCAGCAGTCGAAGGTGCAGGGGGATGGTGGTATTTATGCCTTCGAGGCGGTACTCCTTCAGGGCGCGGCGGGCGCGGTTTATGGCTTCCTCCCTCGTGAGCGCCCAGACGATGAGCTTGCCGACCATGGAGTCGTAGAACGGTGGGATCTTGTACCCCTGGTAGATAGCCGAGTCCACCCGCACGCCTGGGCCGCCGGGGACTTCGAGGAAAGTTATTTCACCGGGTGAAGGCATGAAGTCGTTGTCGGGGTCCTCTGCATTGATGCGGAACTCCATCGCATGCCCGACGAACGGCACCTCGTCCTGCGCGACGCTCAAGGGCTCTCCGGCCGCGATCAGGATCTGCTCTTTCACCAGGTCCACGCCCGTGAGCATCTCCGTCACCGGGTGCTCGACCTGTATGCGCGTGTTCATCTCGATGAAGTAGAATTCATCGTCCTCGACCAGAAACTCCACCGTCCCGGCGTTCGCGTAGTCCGCGTTCTTCGCCAGCCGCACGGCCGCCTCGCACATCTTCTCCCGGACCTCGGCGCTTATACCTGGAGACGGAGCTTCCTCCAGCACCTTCTGGTGGCGGCGCTGCATCGAGCATTCGCGCTCGAAGAGGTGGATGGCGCCGCCGTGGTGGTCGGCCATCACCTGCACCTCCACGTGGCGCGGGTTCGCGAGGAACTTCTCCAGGTAGAGCGTCCCATCCCCGAATGCGGACTCGGCCTCGCGTTTCGCCACCTGAACGGCCTTACGAAGCTCTTCCTTGTTCTCCGCTACCCGGATTCCACGCCCGCCGCCGCCGGCTGCCGCCTTCACCATGACGGGGTAGCCTATCTCTGCCGCCGTGGAGACGGCTTCGTCGGCGGAACCAACGTCGTCCGAGCCGGGCACCACCGGCACGTCGGCGTCCTCGGCGATCCTGCGCGCGGCGGACTTGTTGCCCATCTTGTCTATGGCCTCCGCCGATGGTCCGATAAACGCGAGCCCCGCGTCCGTGACGGCTTTGGCGAACGCGGCGTTCTCTGCGAGAAAGCCGTAGCCAGGGTGGATAGCGTCCGCGCCGGTCTCCTTCGCTGCCTGCAACAGAGCCTCGACGTTCAGGTAGCTCTTCTTGGCGGGCGGGGGGCCGAGGTGGTAGATCTCATCGGCGTGCCGGACGTGTAGCGCCTCGGAGTCCGCATCCGAGTAGACGGCCACGGCCTGTATCCCAAGCTCCTGGCACGCGCGCACGACTCGCAGCGCTATCTCCCCGCGATTGGCAATCAACACTTTATCGAACATAACGCCTCAGTCTCCTCCAAGCCCATACCGTCCGTGCGTAATGTTAGCCGCGTGCCGAACTACGCGCTCTCTTTCAGGCGCGCGACGCCGCGATGGCCGGGGCGGCTGCGACGGCAACGAGCGCGGCCAGACCGACCTTAACGAGGTCGAAGATCACGAACGGCAGCACGCCCTGTGCCACGGCCACCGCCGGGGGTAAATCGGCGGCCACGGAGAGCCACGTCGCTCCTAAAGCGTAGATCACGGCGAGGGCGGCGCATCCCCAGACGAAGCTCAGGACCAGCGCCCGGCGGCGAGGAGCCCGGACCGCAGCGTACGCGGCGAGGCCCGCGACGGCGGCGGCGATGGGGTAGGAGAGGAGGTAGCCGCCCGTAGGGCCGGCGATGATGCCCAGACCACCTTTGAACCCGGCGAAGACCGGCACTCCCACGGCCCCGACGAGGACGTAGACGGCCATTGCCAGAGCCCCGTAGCGAGGTCCGAGCAAAAATCCAGAGAGGACGACCGCCAGCACCTGCAACGTGAACGGGACCGGCGAGAACGGGAGCGGGATAGCTATCTGGGCGGCGACGGCTGTTACGGCTGCCATCAGGGCAACGCGGGTCATTACTCCTGTATTCAAGCTCGTCTCCCTCTCGCTGTCGCTAACCGTATCCGGGGGCTCCCTTTTAGCATCTATTGACCGAAAAATCCGGCATTAGTAGTATTGCGGCACATCGAGGGAAGGTGGGGTGAGAACGGGATATGAGCCGCGAAGCGCAGACCGAGCTGCCGGAGGCGCGCTACAGTTACGGGGGGGATGAGTTCGTCTTCGTGGAGTTGGCGGAGGGAATGAGCCTCAAGGTCAACTTCCGGGCGATGGCGATCACGAACAGGCTGCGGGAGGAGAACCTGGAGGGCGTCATGGACATCTGTCCGTCCAACGCTTCGTACATGGTCCGCGTAGACCCGGATGTACTTCACCCGGACGACCTCATCTCCCGCCTCAAGGAGATCGACGAGGAGGCCGGTGACATAGCGGGTTTCGAGCTTCCGACCCGTGTGGTGGACGTGCCGGTGATGATGGAAGATCCGTGGACCCACGAGGCCCTTATGCGCTTCCGCGACAGGCACCAGGACCCGGACGCGACCGACCTCGAATACTCGGCGCGCATAAACGGCTACGATAACAAGGACGACTTCATCGCGGCGCTCCTGGGTTCGCCGTGGTTGGTCACCATGATCGGGTTCGTGCCGGGCCTGCCGTGGTGCTACCAGCTCGTCCCGCCGGAGGAGCAGGTCGAGGTCCCCAAGTACGTGCGGCCCCGGACCTTTACGCCCGAGCGGGCGTTCGGCTTCGGGGGCGGGTTCGCGGTGATCTACTCGGTCCAGGGCGCCGGCGGCTACCAGCTCTACGGCCTCGCCCCGGCCCCGGTCCTGGACGTGAAACAGGAGTTGAAGGACTTCGAGGACTCCATCGTTTTCCCGAAGCCCGGCGACATCTTCAACTACCGTGGCATAGACCGGGAGGAGTTCGACGAGATACGCGCTCGCGTCGAGGATAAGACTTTCGAGTACCGTACCCGCCCGTTCACGTTCCACCCGGACCGTTCGTTGGAGGACCCGCACGGGTACAACAAGGAGATACTGGGGGTCCTGTATGGCGATTAAGGTCAACAAGCCGGGTCTCCTGACTACCGTCCAGGACACGGGCCGCTTCGGCGAGTACGACATCGGGATGCCGCCTTCAGGGGCGATGGACGTGTTCTCCTACCAGGTCGGCAACTACCTCGTTGGCAACGAGGACGGCGCGGCGGGCCTGGAGATAACGTACTTCGGTCCCGAGCTGGAGTTTACCGAAGATGCCGTCATCGCCATAACCGGCGCGGAGTTGCCGCCGAAGATCAACGGCGAGGAGGCGCCGACGTGGGAGACGCTCGCCGTCGAGGCGGGAGACGTGCTCACCTTCGACTACCTCAAGAACGGGGCGCGGTCGTATCTGGCGGTCGCCGGAGGCGTGGACGTGCCGGAGTTCCTGCACAGCCGCTCCACATACACCCTGATCGGTCTCGGCGGCCACGAGGGCCGCGCCTTGCAAGAGGGCGACGAGCTGAAGGTCGGCGAGGCCGGCGACCGCTCCGACCGCGTAGGGATGGCCGTGGCTGACGAGCAGGTCCCGAAGTTCGGCAAGGAGGCCGAGATCCGGGTCATCATCGGCCTCGCTTCCTACCGTCTGACCGAGGAGAGCCTGCGGACCTTCCTGGATACCGAGTGGACCGTCACCCCGGACGCGAACCGGGTCGGCTACCGCTACCGGGGTGGCGAGCTGGAGTTCGTGGAGCGCGAGCAGCCCGCGGGGGCGGGGAGTGATCCGGCGAACGTCGTGGATCTCGGCTACCCGGTTGGCTCCATCCAGGTCCCCGGCGGCGTCGAGCCGATCGTGCTGCTCAACGACGCTGTAACCGGCGGCGGTTACGCGACCATCGGTACTGTAATAAGCGTGGACCGCGACAGGCTCGCCCAGACAAAGACCAACGACAAGACCCGCTTTCGCTCCGTCGACCTCGCCGAGGCGCTCAAGGCTCGTGAGGAGCGGCGGCAACAGATGGCGGAGATAAAGCAGGCGTTGAGTTAGCCGCGTGGGTATAATCTTTGTGCATCGGGAGAGGACGCGGGGCAGAGTAAGAGGAGCTGGTCATGGAGATCACGAGAAGTTACGCGGTGATCATAGAGCCCGACGAGGACGGAATCTTCGTAGCGACCGCTCCGGCGTTCCCCGGCGTTGTAGACCAGGGCGCGACCGAGGAGGAAGCCCTGGAGAATATAAGACAGGCTCTGGACTTCACTTTGGCGGACATGGTCGAGAACGGAGAGGACGTGCCTCCGAGCGACGCCGGCCGCAAGGTCGTGCGGGTTGTGGACCTGGCGGTCTAGCCGGGCGTGTCCGGGCTACCTGTATGTTCTGGCGCCGAAGCAGCGAAAGCTTTCCGAAGACTGGGCTACGAACAGACCTCCCAACGCGGATCTCATCTTCGCATGAAGTGTAAAGGGCGGCAGTCCCTGACCATACCGCTGCACCGGACTCTCGCAAAAGAGACGTTGCGTACCCTTATCCGAGAGTCTGGGTTCTCCGTGGACGAGTTTAGAGACGCTCTGTAGTGCGGTTTGACGAGGAGGTTCGAGAATGAGTCCACAGATAGATTTCAACTGCGACATGGGCGAAGGGTTCGGTCCTTATAACTTCGGCGCCGACGAGGAGCTGATGCGCTACATCTCCTCCGCCAACGTCGCGGGCGGCTTCCACGCCGGCGACCCGACCACGATGCGGAAGACTGTAGCTCTGGCGAAGGAGAACGGCGTCTCGGTTGGCGTCCACAACGGATACCGGGACCTGGTAGGTTTCGGACGGCGGGAGATAAGCCTTACGCCGGA